>NZ_LZZL01000080.1:0-25985 GCF_002006495.1 Clostridium sp. BL-8 | reverse complement strand
GCAGAGGACTGAAAATCCTCGTGTCACTGGTTCGATTCCAGTTCGAGCCACCATAATGGCGCTATAGCCAAGTGGTAAGGCAGAGGTCTGCAAAACCTTTATTCCCCAGTTCAAATCTGGGTGGCGCCTCCAAATTGTTTAAATAGCTTATATTTAACTCTATTAAGTTAAATATAAGCTATTTTTTGTTACATAAAGAAAATAATATATAACTAATGAGTTGTGAATAGAAAATTGAACTTACTTGATATTAAAATAATATTATTAATTATGAGAGCAAGGGAGTTAGTATTTAAATTTTTATTGTTAAAGTAAAAGGGAGTACAATAATATATTAGAAGTCTTTTAAAATGACTTTTTAAAATATATTGAAAAAGTTTTTCGAAAGTGGTATACTAAAGTTGTTGAAGGTTAAATTTTAGGCGCCTAACTAAAAAGTCCCAAACTAATAAAATAATATAAACGAATATGAATATAATGTATGATAAGAAGTTTTCAAACAAAATGTAATAAATTAAGAATCTAGTATATTAATAACTCGTATTCACTTTAGAAGCTAATTAATATTAATTATGAAAACGATGGAAATATAATATATGTATTGATAATATGATCAATATAATCGTATCTCATAAAATTTATGAATATGATATTGATAAATTCATGTCATTTTTAAAATAATTGAATTCTATTAGAAGAGTTAAAACTAAAAAATAAGATAGTATGCTAGGCTTTGTGATAACGTTTAATGAAAACGAATATCATTTGTATGACGTTTATTTAAAAGTATGGATAATTACATTTCAACATGTAAATCATTAATGAAAAAGAGCATCTTTATACCACTCTACAAAATGTTAAAAGTATGCTCTAACTACAAGAGTATTATCATTAAATTGATTAAAGATAATCTCAATGTGTATTATAGCAAAAAAGTATTGGAAAAGTACAGTCATTTCTAAAACAAAGTATATCAGAATATTGAAAATAAAGGCATAGAGACACACTATAATAATTGAAAAATATTTTAACAGAATAATTTTGAGAAATATTATAAACATAATGGAAATATGAATTGAAGACTAAATAAAGCAAAAGTAGGAGATGATTCTAATGAAAATGAAAGTTGGTAATTCTATAATATATGTTTTTGGTGCACTTAGTGGTCTCTTGTTTGGTTATGATACTGGAGTTATTTCTGGCGCAATTCTTTTTATTCAAGATCAAATGCATCTTGACTCATGGCAGCAAGGATGGGTTGTTAGTTCTGTATTGTTAGGTGCTATTCTTGGCTCTGCAATTATAGGACCTATGTCGGACAAGTATGGACGTAAAAAATTAATATTACTATCATCCATAATTTTTCTTTTAGGTGCGCTCGGTTCAGCGTTTTCACCAGAATTTTGGACACTCATCTTATCACGTATTGTTCTTGGTATTGCAGTTGGAGCTTCATCTGCGTTAATTCCAACATATTTAGCAGAGTTATCACCAGCTGATAAGCGTGGATCAATGTCAAGCTTATTTCAATTAATGGTAATGACAGGGATATTATTAGCTTATGTTACAAATTATACTTTTTCTAACGTATATAGTGGATGGCGTTTGATGTTAGGTTTTGCTGCTATTCCAGCTGCGGTTCTATTTTTGGGCGCTATTATATTGCCAGAAAGTCCACGATTCTTAGTTAAGGATAAACGATTTGATGAAGCTAAAAGCGTTTTAGCAAAAATGAATGGATACAATGAAAATGCTGTTAAGAATGAACTTGCAGAGATTAAAAAACAAGCTGAAATTAAAAGTGGTGGAATTAAAGAATTATTCGGTGAATTTGTTCATCCAGCATTGGTGATTGGCTTTGGCTTAGCAATTTTTCAGCAGATTATGGGTTGTAATACGGTTCTTTACTATGCACCAACTATCTTTACTAATGTTGGCTTTGGTGTTGAAGCAGCCTTACTTGCACATATAGGAATTGGTATATTTGATGTTATTGTTACTATTATAGCTGTTATGATTATGGATAAAGTTGACCGCAAAAAGATGCTGATTTATGGTGCTATTGGAATGGGACTTTCTTTAATGGTGATGAGTCTTTCAATGAAATTTTCAAATGGTTCCTTTACTGCATCAATTATTTGTGTTGTTGCATTAACTGTGTATATAGCATTCTTTTCAGCTACTTGGGGTCCAGTAATGTGGGTTATGATAGGAGAGGTTTTCCCTTTAAACATTCGTGGCTTAGGAAATTCATTTAGTAGTGTTGTTAATTGGACTGCAAACATGATGGTATCGTTGACATTTCCATCATTATTAAATTACTTCGGGACTGGAAGTTTATTTATAGGTTACGGTATTGTTTGTTTTATTTCAATATGGTTTGTTTCTTCAAAGGTGTTTGAAACACGTAATCGTTCTCTTGAGGAAATTGAAGCTACCCTCCGCACACGCTCTGGAAAAGAGAAACAACAAGGTACATACAATGTATTAAATGTCACTAATAAAATTGAGGGATAAATATTTGAAAATTTATTTAGTTAGTTTATAGAAAGATATATAACAAAAAAGACATGTTATCTAAACATGTCTTTTTTGTATAATATGAAAGCGACAAGTGCGCATATTCCTAGGGTTAGACCCATAACTATTGAAAATGCATGTGGATCATTTTCAGATAAAGGTAATGGGATATTCATACCAAAAACTCCACCGATTATAGTTGGTATTGCCATAAGTATTGTGACGGAAGCTAAAACTTTCATTACAATATTTAAATTATTAGATATTACAGAAGCAAAGAAATCCATTGTACTAGCTAATATATTACTATAAATTTCAGTCATTTCTATAGCTTGTTTATTTTCAATAATGACGTCTTCTAATACGTCTTTATCTTCTTCATATTTTTGTACTAAATCAAGCTTTAACATTTTCTCTAATGTTATTTCATTAGCTTTTAATGATGTAGAAAAATAAACAAGAGATTTTTCCAAAGAATGTAGCTGTATCAGTTCTCTATTTTTCATAGATTTATGGAGTCTTTTTTCGATCATTAAGCTCTTTTTATCAATTTGGCGTAAATATAATAAGTAATAAGTGGAAACTCTATTTAGAATTTGTAATGTAAATCTTGATTTCTTAAAAGTATAAAATGATTTTATTTTATTATTAGCAAAATCAGTTAATACTTTACTGTTTTTTAAACAAACAGTTATCAACTGTCTATCAGTATGTATTATAGCCAATGGATATGTATCATATGTCAATGAGTTATCTTCCATCTCAGTGAAAGGAATATCCACTATTATTAATAGTGAATCATCTTCAACATCAATACGTGAGGTCTCTTCATCATCTAGAGCTGCTTTTAAAAATTCAAGAGTAACTCCTGTTTTTTTTGATACTAGTATCAACTCATCGTCAGATGGAGCGATTATGTTTATCCAAGATCCATTTTCGATTGTATCTATTAATTTTAGAGTAGAATTGGATTCACTTTCACTTTTATAAATTTGAATCAATTATAACACCTCCTGGGCAGTTCAATTAATATTATACTATTATAAGAAACTTTGTAAACAGATAAGAATTTCTATTGAACTTTTAAGCAGACTTTTATTATTGATAATCTTAATATTTATAAAAATATAGTTATAATTAGCTTTTTGAGCTGTAAGCCTGTATTAAATTCACCTTATAAGGGAATAATTGTAAAAGAATTATAACTTTAAGGGGGAAGAATAAATGAAGGATATAAATAAATCATGTTTTATGTGCGGGAAAAGTGATTGTGATGGTATAATAATAAATGGAGAAAAGATTTGCAAAGCATGTGAAGAAAAAATTGTAAGGACAACCATAACAGATTCTAATTATGATGTCTACAAGGATGAACTCAAGTTAATTCTATTTAATGAACATGTTAAGGTACAATTGAAAAAGGAATAGGTTGGAATGCTTGTCTATTACTTTTATATGTGCCTAAAGAGTGAAGCTTTTATATAAACAGTCTTTAAGGTAGGGATTTAATGATGAAAAACGGCTTATTTATAGTTTTTGAAGGTGGAGAGGGTACCGGAAAAACAACAGCAATTGATGAAATATATAACTGGATTATTAGTAATAATCTTAAGTGTATAAAAACTAGAGAACCAGGTGGAATTAAAATATCAGAGCAAATAAGACAAGTTATTTTAAGTAAAGAAAACAATCTAATGGATGGTAGAACAGAAGCGCTACTTTATGCTGCAGCAAGAAGACAGCATCTTGTAGAAAAAGTAATACCAGCATTAGATGAAGGAATAATAGTTCTTTGTGATAGATTTATAGATTCTTCATTAGCATATCAAGGGTATGCAAGGAATCTAGGTATTGATGAAGTTATGAGTATAAATAAATTTGCAATTGGAAAATATATGCCTGATATATCAATATTGTTTGATCTTGATCCTAAAATTGGATTAGATAGGATTAATAGTAATGATTCTAGAGAAATTAACAGATTAGATCTGGAAAAATTAGATTTTCATGAAAAAGTCAGAGAAGGGTATAATATTATCTACGAAAATAATAAGGAAAGAATTATAAAGATAGATGCAAGTGTATCAAAGGAAAATGTAGTGAAACAAATTAAGGATATCTTAAGGCCTAAAATATGGACAAATATAAACTAAATAATAAAATACCTTTGATTTGTGGTAAAATAATAGTTAGTGAGTTAGTATTATTTGAAGGTGGTAATTATAATGAAACTGATAATTGCAATTGTTCAGGATGAAGATTCAAGAAATGTTATAGAGGCATTAACAGAAGAAAACTATAGGGTTACTAAATTAGCAACTACGGGTGGCTTTTTAAAGTCTGGTAATACTACACTAATGGTAGGAATTGAAGAGGAAAGAGTTCAGGCTGTTATTGCTGTGATTAAAAAAATATGTAAAGAAAGAAAAGAAACGTTAGTTACGCAAACTACTCTAGGAGGAAGTGAAGGCGGATATATGCAGCAGTATCCTGTACAAATTAATGTTGGAGGAGCAACTGTATTTGTAATTGATGTCGATCAATTCGTAAAAATATGATTTCAAGGAGAGGTAAGCATTGAGAAAAATAATTGGCCATAAGGAAATTATTGATAGTATAAATAATAGAAAATTAAATGACTCATTTTCTCATGCAAATTTAATAGTTGGAAATGACGGAATCGGGAAAAGTATAATAGCTAGATACCTTTCGAATGAGATTATAAGACCAAAGAATGATGTAGAAAGTGTTGATATTGTAAAATATGTACCTTCATCTATTTCGTTTGGAGTTGATGATGTAAGAAAAATAATAGATGAAGTCAATAAAAAGCCATACGAAGGAGATAAGAAGGTATTAATATTATATAGATGCGATAAATTAACAGTTCAAGCACAAAATGCATTGCTTAAGACAATCGAGGAACCTCCAAAGGGAGTATATTTAATATTGCTTAGCGATTCGTTAGAAATAATATTAGATACGATTAAATCTCGTTGCCAAATATATAAATTAACTCCATTGAATAAAGAAGAAATTTCAATGTACATGGAAGATAAGTATATAGATATACCTTCAGAAGATAAAAAATCTGCAATGGCATATAGTGCAGGAGTGCCAGGAAATATAGATAAATTTATAAGTGATCAAAACTTAAAAAAATTAAGAAATACATGCATAGAATTATTTGAGGATATTTTAAAAAGGGAACAAAGCTTTGTATTAAAATATGAGGAATTACTAAAAGATTCAAAAGATGACAGATTTGAATTACTAAATATACTTCTGTCATATATAAGAGATATTATGCTTTTTAAAGAACTTAATGGTAGTGAACTTATTGTTAATTTTGATAAAATCCATAATATGAAAGATATAGCAAGAGGAATGTCTTATAAAAAATTAAATAGTATGTTAGAATACATAACAGAAGCTAGAAGAAATTTTAATAGTAATACAAACTATTCAATGACCATAAGTGTTCTTCTTATGGGATTTGCGGAGGTATAATTAATGATAAATGTTATAGGAGTAAGATTTAAGAAAGCAGGAAAAATATATTATTTTAGTCCATCAGAATTACCTATAAAAAAAGGTGATTATGCAATAGTAGAAACAGCTAGAGGAGTAGAGTTTGGTGAATGTGTTATAGGAATCAAAGAGATAAAAGAAGAAGATATAGTATCACCATTAAAAAATGTTATTAGAATAGCGGATGAAAATGATATTAATAAGCACAAAGAAAATAAGGCTAAAGAAAAAGAAGCATTGGATATATGCTTAGTTAAAATTCAAGAACATAAATTAGATATGAAATTAATTGATGTAGAATATACATTTGATAATCATAAAGTTATATTTTATTTCACAGCAGACGGCAGAGTTGATTTTAGAGAACTAGTCAAGGATCTAGCTACTATATTTAAGACTAGAATAGAGCTAAGACAAATAGGGGTAAGGGATGAAGCTAAGATGGTTGGCGGTCTTGGACCATGTGGAAGATCAATGTGCTGCTCTACATTTTTAGGAGATTTTGCTTCAGTATCTATAAAGATGGCAAAAGAACAAAACCTTTCATTAAATCCAACTAAGATATCAGGTATATGTGGAAGATTAATGTGCTGCCTAAATTATGAACAAACGACATATGAGGGAATAAGAAAGAGATTGCCTAAAATTGGAGCTATTGTTAAAACTGAATTCGGAAATGGAGAAGTTGTCAGTAATTCAATAGTTAAGGAAATTGTTAAGGTACGTATTAGAAAAGGTGACGAAGATGTTGTCGATGAGTTTAAAATAACAGACGTAGAACTTGTGTCTGGAAAATATGAAGATACAATTGATGAAAATAATATAAAGTTAATAGTGGAATCAGAAGAAGATAAGACATTAATAAAGAATCTTATTAACGAGAAATAGGGGGAGTTTCTATGAAATCTGTTATTACGATTTGCAATATGGAATCGCACCAAGATGCTAATATAATTCAAGAAACCATTGTTAATAATTCAGGAGTAATCGCTATAGAGATATCACTAGGAAAAAAAGAAATAACAGTAATATATAATGAAACTTTTTTAAATATTGAGAATATTGTAAATTCAATAGAGGATTTGGGGTATATAGTAATCTAAGTTTAAATCATCAAGCATAATTAAAAATACGCTTGCCTAAGACACAAAAGACTTTAAAAACATTAGAATACATGTTAAAATGTAAGAGGTTAATTACCGCAATTTATTAGGAGGTGTTCTAGATGGCATTTGTAATTAATGATTCATGCGTTAGTTGTGGAGCATGTGCTGGAGAATGTCCAGTTAGCGCTATAACTCAAGGGGATTCTCAATACGTTATCGATGCAGATACTTGCATTGATTGTGGAAACTGTGCTAATGTTTGCCCAGTAGGAGCTCCAAACCAAGAATAATAGAAGAAAGATCGTCTTTAGACGATCTTTTTTTCATATATTAAAAATTGTAGAACTTTTAATAGGTAAAAGACATATTTTTTCGGTTAACTTCAAGTGAATTATTTTATAAAGTGTAAAGAGGAAGCTAAGAAGTTAAGTTTAAAGAGATGAGCAGAGATTTCTATGAGTTTTAGCTAGCTGCTAGGAGGTGTTAGCAATATACATTGTGACCCACAATTTAAGTCTAATGTTGAAATATCTAATATATTTGATTTGATTTTTTTTATATGCCTCATGGATATAATAAAATTTTTAGGGTCATCTAGATATAAAGATGTTTTATTAGTCTTATATTGCATAGGAATTATGTATTTAGGTGAAATTAATTTACAGAGTTTTGCGGCTTCAAATCCGTTTAATGTAAAGTGACCACCAATTGGAATAAGTAAAATGTCAATGTTTCTTAGTTTTTCTAAGGTTAATGAAGATGGTATATGTCCTAAATGTCCTAAATGACATATAGAATATTTATCAGTTCTAAATGTATAAATAATATTCGAACCTCTTTTTAATCCATTACATTTATCATGAAATGAATTAAAGCCTTCTAATTTTATAAAATTCATATCAATAGCTCCAATTTCATTAATAACTTTGGTTAGGTTATTATAATTATTTAGTAATAAGCGATTAAAATGATTATGACTAAGGGTTATCAAGTCACATTTCGGAAAATTGTTATCATATCCAAGATTATCATCAAATGGATCAATAAGAATCCGCTTACCAGTAGGTGTTTTTATAATAAAACATGAATGTCCATACCATATTATCTGCATAAGAAGCCTCCATAAGCTATATTGAAATATTAATAATTATTAACATATAAAATTGAAAATAATCATAGTTTATATTAATACTTTAAAAAATAAAAGAAATATAGTATAATTATAAAAAGTCAAAGTAAGTCAAAAACAAATATTAAAAAAAGGTTTAAGCAGGTGATGTTATGGCAAGACTTTCAGATATAATAGAAGATTTCATAAAGCAAATGTTTAATGAAAATCGAGATAATGTGATTTTTATACAAAGAAATGAGCTGGCAGATCAATTTAGGTGTGCACCATCTCAGATCAATTATGTATTAACTACTAGATTTACTTACGAAAGAGGATACTTAATCGAAAGTAAAAGAGGTGGCGGTGGACATATTGCCATTAAGCAGTTAGAATATGATGATTCTAATAAAAGAGAAGAGATAATAAATCAAAGCATAGGAGATACAATAACATATCATAATGCAAATGCTTTGCTTAATCATTTGTTGGAATCTGGAGTCATTGAAGAACGAGAATGTGAAATAATGAAAATGGCAATAAATGATAGAAGTTTGACTTCAGCCGAAAATAAAAATAAGGTACGAGCTGATATTTTAAAGGCAATGATTATGATAATTTTATCTTAAAGGTGGGGATATATATGTTATGTGAAAAATGTAAAAAAAATGAAGCAAAGATAAACTTAATTACAGTAATGAATGGGCAAAAGCATGAAATTTGGCTATGTGAAAATTGTGCAAAGGACATAGCTAATATTCCATTTTTCAGTCCCATTATGCAAAATATAAATTTTCCATTTCAAGGAGTCTTGTCAGAGCTATTGACTAATGCAGATAGTAATAAAACTAATATAGATAGTAGTAAAGTAAAAGAAATTGTTTGCCCAAGTTGTGGGTTAACCTATGATGAATTTAAAAAAACAGGAAGATTAGGCTGTTCTGAGTGTTATGAAGAATTTAAGGTTGTACTTGAGCCAAGGATAAAGAGTTTACAGGCCGGAGTAAAACATGTAGGGAAAGTGCCTAAAATTAAGGGAAAAGAATTAGTTCAGAAGCGAAAGCTTAAAGATCTAAAGGAAGAAATGCAAAAATTAATAGTTGATGAAGAATATGAAAGAGCAGCAATTGTAAGAGATGAAATAAAAAAATTAGAGTTATGTATTTTAGAAAATAATATTAAAGAAACAATAAATACTAAGGAGGGGGATTGCCATGAATAACTGGATTAATAAAAGTGAAGGAAGTGAAGCTGTACTAACAAGTAAAATATTATTATCTAGAAATTTTAGCAATTTGCCTTTTCCTAATAAGTTGAATTATATAAAAGGTCGAGAAAGTGGGAAAAAAATATATAATTTTCTTAAAAATGAATTAATGGATGAAGAAATTACATTATATGAAGTTTGGAATATAAAAGAAGAATTAAGTAAACAATATTTAGAAAAGGATCTAATTAGTGAAGAGCTTTTGAAAAATTCAGATAAAGGAGCATTCATATTAAATGATAACGAGACTTTTAGTATTATGATAAATGAAAAGGATCATATTGCTCTTCAATGTATAAGTGAAGGGTTGAACTTAGAGGAAGCTTTTAGTAAGGCCACAGATATTGACGATAAAATAGAGAAAAACTTGGATTATGCATTTGATGAAACCCTGGGATATTTAACATCATCTCCAGAGAATATCGGAACAGGATTAAGAGCGTCTGTGGTGTTGCATTTGCCTGCACTTACCATGAGTGAAGAGATTAAAAATATTTCTAAGAATCTTAGTAAAATGGGTATGGGCATTAAAGGCCTTCATTTAGAAGGCACAAAGGTTCATGGAAATTTATATAGAATATTCAATAAAATATCATTAGGATTAACAGAAAGTAATATAATAAATAAATTAAAAGAGGCAATATTAAATACGATAGCAGAAGAAAACAAATTCAGAGAAATATTGATTAACAAATGCAGACATGAATTAGAAGATAAGGTATATAGAGCATATGGAATTTTAAAGCATGCAGTTCTATTGGATTCCAAAGAAACTGTAGATTTGCTGTCTAATCTTAGATTAGGAGCAGAATTATCAATAATAGATATTAAATTAAGAAAAATAGATAACTTATTTAGACTTACAAGCAATGCCTCACTGCAAAATTATTTGGGAAGAGTTTTGGATGATAAAGAGAGTAAATATGAAAGAGCAAAGCTTGTAAAAGAAATATTGACATAAGGAAAAGATGGGAGGTTCGAAAAGGATGGAATACAATAAATTAACGGAAAGGGCACAAGCAGTAATTTTGGAAGCTGAAAGTGAGTCAGAGAAATTTAAACATGGATATGTTGGAACAGAGCACGTGTTATTAGGTATTTTAAAAGAAGATGGATATTCAGCTAAATTGTTAAAGAAATATGGAGTTAATAGTGATAATATTAAAACAATGATACAGAGATACTTAGGTTATGGTGATATAAAGAAAACAGATGAGAATATTCTATTAACTCCTAGAACAAAGAGATTAATAGACGAAAGTTTTGCAGCAGCTAAAAAGCTAAATCATAAATATGTTAGCCCTGAGCACATTTTGTTAGCATTGCTTAATCAGGAAGAAGGCATGGCTTATACTATATTAAAAAGTTTGAGTTTGAATTTTGCTATTATAAGTGAAGAGCTATTAGTATTTTTATCAGGAAATTATGAAGATAAAGTTAGTGATAAAAGTACAGTAGAAAATAAAAAAGTTGCTACTCCTATGCTTGACAAATATGGCAGGGATTTAACAACCTTATCTAAGGAGCAGGGATTAGACCCTGTAATAGGAAGAGATAATGAAACTCAGAGATTACTAGAGATACTTTGTAGAAGAATAAAAAATAATCCATGCTTAATTGGCGAACCAGGAGTTGGTAAAACTGCAGTAGTTGAAGGATTAGCTCAGAGAATAGTTGAAGGAAACATTCCGGAGATACTTAAAAGTAAAAGAGTTATTTCTTTGGATTTAACATCTATGATTGCAGGTGCAAAATATAGAGGCGAATTTGAAGAAAGATTAAAAAAGACTATGGAGGAAATTGTTAAAGATAAGGATATAATTATCTTTATTGATGAAATCCATACAATAATAGGAGCAGGTGGTGCAGAAGGTGCCATTGATGCATCAAACATATTAAAACCAGCCCTAGCTAGAGGAGAAATTCAATGTATTGGAGCAACAACTATTGATGAATATAGAAAGTATATTGAAAAAGATTCTGCACTAGAAAGAAGATTTCAACCAATAACTGTGGGTGAACCATCTAAAGAAGAAACTTTAGAGATATTAAAAGGTTTAAGAGATAAGTATGAAGCACATCATAGAGTTGAAATTACAGATGAAGCACTGGAAGCTGCTGTGAATTTATCAGATAGATATATTACAGATAGATTTATGCCTGATAAAGCTATTGATTTAATAGATGAGGGAGCTGCAAAAGTCAGAATACAAAGTTTAACAACTCCGCCAGATTTAAAAGACCTAGAAGAAAAGATTGAGAATATAGGTAAAGAAAAAGAAGAGGCTATACGAGTTCAAGATTTTGAAAGAGCTGCAAGGTTAAGAGATCAAGAGAGAGCTTTAAAAGAACAATTAAATAATATGAAGGATAATTGGGACACTCAAAATTCAATCAAGACATTGATTGTAGATGCAGAGAATATAGCTAGTGTAGTATCATCTTGGACTAAAATTCCAATTGAGAAATTAACAGAATCTGAAAGTGAGAGGCTGCTAAATTTAGAAGATATATTGCATAGAAGAGTCATAGGTCAAAACGAAGCAGTAAAATCTATAGCAAGGGCTGTGAGAAGAGCAAGAGTTGGTATAAAGGATCCTAATAGGCCTATAGGAAGTTTCATATTTTTAGGACCAACTGGAGTTGGAAAAACAGAACTTTCAAAGGCACTTGCAGAGGCTATGTTTGGCGATGAAAATAGTATTATAAGAGTTGATATGTCAGAATATATGGAAAGCCACTCTGTAGCTAGATTAATAGGTTCCCCTCCAGGATATGTAGGATATGAAGAAGGAGGGCAGCTTACTGAAGCTGTTAGAAGAAAGCCTTATTCAATAGTTCTATTAGATGAAATTGAAAAAGCTAATCCTGAAGTATTTAATATATTACTTCAAATAATGGAAGATGGAAGACTTACTGACGGTAAGGGAAAGATAGTTAATTTTAAGAATACAATAATTATAATGACTTCAAACGTTGGTGCTCATCAGATTAAGAAGCAGAAAAGTATAGGATTTAGCAGCAATAATGATTCTAATAATGAAACAGAATATGAGAAGATGAAGGAAAATATATTAGGAGAATTGAAGCAGAAATTTAGACCTGAATTCTTAAATAGAATAGATGATACAATAGTATTCCATAAACTAAGTGATGAAGATTTAAATCAAATTATAGATTTAATGCTTGCATCAATAAGAAAAAGACTTGAAAGTAGAGATATTTACTTGAATTTTGAAGAAAATAGTAAGAAATTCTTGTTGAATAAAGGAATTGACTTGGATTATGGAGCAAGACCTTTAAGAAGGCTTATTATAAAAGAAGTAGAAGACAGATTAAGTGAAGAGATTTTGCAAGGAAATATACGAATTGGAGACAGAGTAAGAGTAAGTGAACTAGAAAACAAACTTATCTTCAAGAAGCTCACTGAGAATAATTTAGAAATGAATAGAAGTTAATCTTATATTTAATGGACTGTTTCAAAGGTGTATACATTGAAATGGTCCATTTTGATAAATATAGTTTAAAGAAGATAGTATTGATAAATTAGTTATAAAATGCGCTTTAGATTGGAGAAGATGGATATGGACAAAAAGAAACTAGATTTACTTATAATAGGTGGCGGCCCGGCAGGATTAACTGCAGCAATGTATGCCGGAAGAGCTAAGCTGAATATATTATTGTTGGAAAATGAAATTTTAGGTGGGCAAGTTAGGAATAGTTATACAATAGAAAATTATCCAGGGTTTAAAAGTATAAATGGTGGAGACTTAGCAGATATATTTCAAGAACAAGCAAAAGCACTTGGGACGGAGATTGATGAATTTGATTCAATTCAGAATATAGATATTTCAGATGACAGAAAAGTAGTTGAAACTGAAACTAATATATACGAACCTAAAGCTATAATAATTGCTACAGGTGCAACGCCTAAAAGGTTACCAATTCCACAAGAAAGCAAGTTTTTAGGAAGAGGAATTCATTATTGCGCTGTTTGTGATGGGGCAATTTATCAAGGGAAAAGGATAGCTGTGGTTGGAGGAGGAAATTCGGCCTTAGAGGAAGCTATATTTTTGACTAGATTTGCTGAAAAAGTTTATTTAATAAGGAGATATGATTATTTTAAAGGAGAACAAGCTCTGATAAATGAAGTTTTCAATAATTCAAAAATAGAAGTATTTTTAAATGAAGATTTAATAGAAGCTAGTGGAGAGATGTTTTTAGAATCAGTTACTATGAAAAATACAAAAACAGAAAAGATTAGTAACTTAAGAGTGGATGCTATATTTGGATATATAGGAACAGAACCTAGAACTGAGTTTGTAAAAAAATATTTAAAGATGGATGAGCATGGATATATAATTACAGATGAAGATATGAAGACAAATATCAAAGGGGTATACGCGGCTGGTGATGTTAGGCAAAAAAAGTACAGACAAATAACAACGGCGGTTGCAGATGGAACTATTGCGTTATTAAATGCTGAGAAATATATTAAGAGCTAATAGAATAAACAAGGAAATCATAAATAAATAATAAAGACCTCAATTAACATTGAATATGCGATAACAATAAAAGAGGCGAATGTACGCCTCTAAATTATTTTTCTAAAGCTTTTAAAATAGCAGGTTTGTCAAATCCTACAATTATATCATCATTAATATCTAATACAGGAACTCCCATTTGATTAGACTTTTTTATCATTTCTTCTCTAGCTTCCATATTATCTTGTACATTTAATTCTTCAAATTCAAGATTTTCAGATTTAAGATAATTCTTTACTTTAACACACCAAGGGCAAGAATTGGTAGTATATACTTTTATCATAAAAACATCTCCTTAATCGATAATTATTGTTTTATAAGTATTATTATAATATTATTTTCATATCCTATCAATATAATAAGAATAGGTAATTGAGAATTGTTTTAGGAATAATTTATTGTAGATTTATATGTTTATTTTGAGTAATAGTTTCATACTAGACAAGTATAAGTTATATGAATTAGTGATTCTTATGGATATTTATAATAGTATTTGTAATAATTTATTAACTATGTAATGGGTAAAAGGAAAATCCATTAAGAGTATTTAGAATAATATGATGTTTAAGAAAATAGTTATAAAAAGTTAATAATCTAAGTCTAAAATTTTATAAAATTACAAAACAGATTGGTGTGTTATAATAAAGTTAAGAAGCTTTTTGAAAATAATATTATTTAATATAGAGCATATATATTCAGTAAATTAGTTCATAAGGCAGTGTGAAAGAGATTAGTTTAAAACAGGGTAAGGAGATATTCATGAAAAAGAAAACATTATATAGATGTTCAAGTTGTGGCTTTGAAAGTATAAAGTGGCTTGGAAAATGCCCAATGTGCAATAATTGGAGCACATTAGAGGAAGTTGTAGTTGAGGCAAATAATACTGGAAATAAGGTAAGGCAAGGGGCTAAAAGAACAATAAAAAAGCTTTCAGAAGTTGTTTCAAATAAAAGTGATAGGATAATTACGGGAATAAATGAATTTGATAGAGTTATGGGAGGTGGGATTGTAAAGGACTCGATTTCAATAATAACGGCTAGACCTGGAGCAGGAAAATCTACATTATTGCTTCAAATTTCGGATGCCGTAGCGCAAAATGGATATAAGGTAATTTATGCATCTGGAGAAGAAAGTGATAGCCAAATAAAGAATAGAGCTGATAGAATTTTAGATAAAATTCATGAAGATATATGGGTGTTGCAAGAAACTAGCATGGATAATGTTTTGGACGCAGTTGATGAAATAGATCCAGACATATTAATTATTGATAGTATTCAAACATTCACTATGGAAGCCTCTCTGCCTGCAAGAGCAGGATCACCTACACAGACTATGGAGTGTGCCAATGCATTGCTTCAAATTGCTAAAAATGAAAAAAGACCACGAGCAGTTATTGTAGTAGGACAAATGACTAAGAATGATGAACTTGCTGGTTTAAGAGCATTAGAACATTTAGTTGATACAGTTCTTATTATAGAAGATGATAACGATGAGGAATTGCGTGTACTTGTTAGTTCCAAAAATAGATTTGGTGGCATAGAAAACGGGTTCTTTCAAATGTGTGAGAAAGGCGTTATTTCAATAGATAATCCTTCTGAATTTTTTATGACAAGGCGTGAGGAAGGTGAAACAGTATCAGGAAGTGCATTGACTGTAATTAAAGAAGGAACAAGGGCCATTATAACAGAAATAGAGAGTTTGGTCTCTAAGAGCTTTACACCGTACCCTACTAGAATAGGAGAAACATTAGGGAAGGATAAATTAAATACATTGATATCAATATTAGAGCAACGTGGAGGAATTAATCTGTACGACAAAAATGTAATTATTAAAACTACAGGAGGTATAAAAATAAGAGAACAGGGCATTAATTTAGCTGTAATAATGAGTATAGTATCATCTGTAAAACAGCAAGGCATAGAATCAAATGTCGCATTCATAGCTGATGTAGGGCTAACTGGTGAGCTTAAAAAAGTGCCATCCTTAGAAAGTAGAATTAAGGAACTTGAAAGAATGGGTTTTAGGAAAGTTTACGTTGCAAAGGATTCGGTGACAAAAGAAAACAAATTAAAAAATATAAATATTATTGAATTAAAAACATTGATAGATGTAATAAAACATGTTTATGATTCTTAATTTATATAAATAGAAAATAGTTAATATTTTCGGAATAGGAAATAAGAACATTTTTCTACAAAAAAGATATATTATAGCTTAAATTTAACAAATAATGTTGAGAGATTATGGCTATTATAGTATGATAGTTTTTAGAAGTTAATGTTTTAAGTGTGAAATTTTAAATACTATTTATATGTTTATGTGACAGAATTAAAAATATAATATTATCAGAAATTTGGCTATTTTAGCATTGGATAATAATTTAAGGGAAATGGGTGAGTGTATGAGAATTGAAAAGGGAATAGGAATAAAAAATGTCTTAAAGATAATGTGCCCAGGCACTCAACTAAGGGAAGGTCTTGAAAACATATTAAGAGCCAAAACAGGAGGGTTATTAGTAATAGGGGATGATGAGGAAGTCATGAAACTCGTTGATGGAGGGTTTTATATTAATGCAGAATATACCCCATCATACGCATATGAATTGGCTAAAATGGATGGAGCAATAGTAATAACAGGAGATTTGAAGAGAATCGTATGCGCTAATGCCCAGTTAATACCAGATTCATCTATTCCAACTTATGAAACAGGAACCAGGCATAGAACAGCACATAGAGTAGCGAAGCAAACTAATAATGTAGTAATTGCAATCTCTCAGCGAAGAAATATAATAACAATGTATAAGGGAGATATAAAATACGTATTGAGAGAAAGCAGTGTGATTTTGGGAAAGGCCAACCAGGCACTTCAAACACTAGAGAAATATGTTGCAGTACTCGAGCGTGTGATAAATAATTTGAATTTGCTGGAATTTCAGGATTTAACAACACTTTTTGATGTGGTTACTGCAATTCAAAGAACTGAAATGGTAATGAGAATAGTAGAAGAAATTAACATGTATATATTGGAACTCGGAAATGAGGGAAGATTAATATCTATGCAGCTCAACGAATTGGTTAAACATATAGAAAGAGATGGAATATTACTGATTAGGGATTATTGCAAAGAAGGATTGCAGTATAGTGACGTATATGAACATATCCAAAGATTAAATTCATCTGAATTATTGGATTTGGATGCAATTTCAAGAAGTCTAGGCTATGGAGGAGTGCCTCTTATGGATACATTAATATCGCCTAAAGGATATAGAATGTTAAGTAAGGTTCCTAGAATACCATCAAATGTAATAGATAATCTTATAAAAGAATTTAAAGAGCTTAGCAATATAATAGATGCAGATATAGTGGACTTAGATAATGTTGAGGGAATAGGAGAAGCAAGAGCCACAGCTATTAAAGATGGACTAAAGAGAATAAAGGAACAGGTGTCTTTAAAAAAAGAAATATAATGAAATAAGAAACTGCCTTAAAATAGAGAGTGTTTGATGTGGATATTAATTAACATTTAGATTTGTTATATTATATTTTAAGTCAGTCCTTTATTATTTATAGGTAATTATTAAGTAAACTTAATAATTTATTCATTTTAGATAGGGTTATTGTATGCTATAATTAATTTTATGCAGAGAAAATATTAAAAGTATGATTAAAATATTGTAATGTTGTAAATAATTAGAAGGAGGTGAAATTAGTGTTAAAAAGGATATTAAGGGGAGTCTTTTCTGTAATTGGGCTGATAATAGGATATTTTATATCTGAAATATTGCTGGAAATCCCTCAAATTGCTAACTTGAATTATCTTTCAAGTACTATTTCTATAATTATTTTTATTATTATTATATCTTTTATTTTTGGACTTATATTTTATATTATTTCTCCTATTATATATAAGGGTATTTCTAATCTAATTGAATATATCGAGAAGAGTATGCAGAAAATGAGTATAACAGAAATACTATATGGAACATTTGGAGCTGTTATTGCATTGATTTTAATGACATTTATTGCAAAACCGATAAATGATATACACAAAGTAATAGGACCTATTTTACTAACTTTATTAAATATAGTAGCAGCTATAATAGGTGCAGAAATAATGATTAAGAAAAAGGAAGATATAACGGCTCTTTTGCTTAATATTAAAAAGCCTGTAATTAAAGAGAAAAAAGTTAAAGAAGTAGTTAAAGAAACAATTAAAGGAATTCCTAAGGTGCTAGATACATCAGTTATAATTGATGGAAGAATATTTGATATTTGCGAAACAGGATTTATTGAAGGGCCGTTGGTTATACCAAATTTTGTATTAGATGAATTAAGACATATTTCAGATTCATCTGATTCCTTAAAGAGAAATAGAGGAAGAAGAGGATTAGATATATTAAATAAAATACAAAAAGAATTATCAATAGAGACTCAAATTGTAGAGGATGATTTTCCTAAAATTGCAGAAGTTGATGCGAAATTATTAAAGCTTGCACAAAAAATGAATGGAAAAGTCATAACTAATGATTACAATCTAAATAAAGTTGCTGAATTTCAAGGAGTTCCAGTATTAAATATAAATGAATTATCAAATGCAATAAAACCTGTTGTATTACCAGGGGAAGAAATGACAGTTGATATAGTAAAAGATGGAAAAGAGTCAAGCCAAGGGGTGGCATATTTAGAAGATGGAACTATGATTGTAGTAGAGGGTGGAAGAAAGCTTATAGGGCAAACAACAGGCGTAATAGTTACATCTGTGCTCCAAACAGCAGCAGGAAGAATGATTTTTGCAAAACCAAAAGATAATTAAAATTTAAGGAGATTTTCTGTATGGTTAGTGCGATAGTATTAGCTGGAGGAAGAGGTAAGAGAATGGGAGCCGTTCAAAGCAAGCAATATATTGATTTGAATGGTAAGCCCATTCTTTATTACACTTTAAAACAGTTTATAATGAATAAATTAATTGATTATATTATTTTAGTAGTTCCGGAAGATGAAGTAAGTTACTGTAAAAACAAAGTTTTGAATAGATATGGTTTAAAAGTTGATAAACTAGTGGCTGGTGGCAAAGAAAGGCAAGATTCTGTATATAATGCCTTATCTCAGATGGAAAACTCCGATATAGTATTAATTCATGATGGAGCAAGACCATTTGTTTCAGACAAAATAATAAATGATGCTGTTAAATATGCAGAGATTTATAAGGCAGCGGCACCAGGAGTTATGCCTAAGGATACTATAAAAGTTAAAGGGGAAAATAATTTTTCTGTGGAGACATTAACAAGAAACAAGCTTGTGGCAATCCAGACCCCGCAGGCTTTTGAATTTAATTTAATATATGATTGTCATAAAGAAGTAAAAAAAAGAGGAATAGTTGTTACTGATGATACTAGTGTTGTGGAACTTTTTGGGAATAAGGTATATATATATGAAGGGGACTATACAAATATAAAAATAACAACTCCAGAAGATTTGGCACTGGCAAAGCATTTGGTGGGAAAATAGTATAATGCTGAATATTGACATGCGAAATTCAAGAAGTTATAATAAATTAAAATAAAATTAAATTTATAAAACGATGATGAAGAATAGTAGAGGTCGATTGTTAAGAGAAAAAGTCCCTAGGCTGAAAGACTTTTGAACAGACTTTGAACCAGCTTTTGAGTATAGGTAAAAACTATCGGTTTAAAACCGTTAACATTATTAGAGAACAAATTTAGGTGGTACCGCGATAAAAGTTCGCCCTAATGTATATTAGGCGGGCTTTTTTTATTTTAAAAAATAAGTTCAATAATATTTACAAACTTTAAAATGTTTATCTGTATTATATAAAGACAGGTTAGTGAAAGTTTTATTAAACTATAATCGTTCAATGTAACAATCAAGAGTTACTTGGCAAAAAAAGTATTTAGGAGGAAATATTACTATGAAAATGTCTAATATGCTAATATCAACATTAAGAGAAGTGCCAGCTGAAGCAGAAATTGATAGCCATAAACTTATGTTAAGAGCTGGAATGATAAGAAAAATGGCAGCTGGTGTATATAACTACATGCCAATTGGATTGAGAGCTCTAAAAAAAATAGAAGATATAGTTAGAGACGAAATGAATGCAGCAGGTGCTCAAGAATTCTTAGCATCAGCTATTATTCCAGCAGAATTATGGCAAGAATCTGGCAGATGGGATGCATATGGAGCAGAAATGTTTAGATTAAAAGATAGGGGAGAAAGAGATTTCTGTTTAGGACCAACTCATGAAGAAGTGTTTACTGACATTGCAAGAAACGAAATTAAGTCGTATAAGCAATTACCTCTTAATTTATACCAGATTCAAACTAAATACAGAGATGAACGTAGACCAAGATTTGGAGTTATGAGATCTAGAGAGTTTGTTATGAAGGATGCATATAGCTTTGATAAAGATCAAGAGGGATTGGATTTAGTATATGATAAAATGCATGATGCCTACGTTAAGATATTTAATAGATGCGGCCTAGATGCTAAATGCGTTGCAGCAGATTCAGGTGCTATTGGAGGGGCCAATTCAGCAGAATTTATGGTTAAATCGGAAGTTGGTGAAGATGATGTAGTATTCTGTAGTGAATGTGATTATGCAGCTAATATTGAAAAGGCATCATCTCCTGCTGAAAAAGAAGAGAGACAGGAGTTAATGGAAGTAGAAAAGATAGCAACTCCTGACAGTAGAGGAATAGAAGAGGTATCAGAATTCCTAAATATATCACCTAAAAAAACAGTTAAAGCTTTATTATATAATGTTGATGGAAAGATTGTTGCTGTATTTGTGAGAGGAGATAGAGAGGTTAATGAAGTTAAGGTTGCTAATGCTTCAAATGCTTCTGGAGACATAGAAATGGCTTCTCATGAAGAATATATAAAGGCAGCTGGATGTGATATTGGGTTTGCGGGACCTGTAGGAATAAAGGCAGATTTAATATTGGTAGATGAAGAAGTTACAAATATGTACAATTTCGTGGCAGGAGCAAATGAAACAGGATATCATTTAAAAAATTTAAATTATGGAAGAGATTTTGAAGGAACAATCGGAGATTTCAGAAATGTAACTGAGGGTCAAAAGTGTCCAGTTTGTGGGGGAAAGGTTACTATTGCGAGAGGAACCGAAGTTGGACATATATTCAAACTTGGAACAAAATATTCAGAAGCAATGAATGCTAAATTTATAGATGAAGATGGTAAAGAAAAACCATTCATAATGGGATGCTATGGAATTGGTGTTACAAGAACAATGGCATCTATAATAGAACAACATCATGATGAAAATGGAATAATATGGCCATTATCAGTTGCTCCATACCATGTTTCAGTAATTCCTGTAAATGTTAAAGACGAAGAACAAACAAGGATAGCAAATGAGCTTTATGAAGAATTAATTAATATGGGTATAGAGGCTCTTTTAGATGATAGAAATGAGAGAGCTGGAGTAAAGTTTAAGGATTCAGAATTGATTGGTATACCAATGAGAGTAACTGTAGGAAAGAAAATCAATGATGGAGAAGTTGAATTTAAACTTAGAGATGGTGAAATGGAGGTAATCAAAATAAGTGATGTCTGTAATATAATAAAGGGTGAATTTGAAAAGAATGATATTAAATTAAGATAATTTTAGGAGGTCAGATGATGAGGATATATAATACTTTAACTAAGCAAAAAGAAGAATTTATCCCTATTACTTCAGGTGAGGTAAAAATGTATGTCTGCGGACCTACTGTCTATAATTTTTTTCATATAGGTAATGGAAGAACGTTTATTGTTTTTGATACAATTAGAAGATATTTAGAGTATAGAGGATACAAAGTTACTTTTATTCAAAACTTTACTGACATAGATGATAAGATGATTAATAAAGCTAATGATGAAGGTATTACAGTAAAGGAGCTTGGAGATAAATATATAAAAGAATATTATCAAGATGCAGATGCACTTAAGATTGAAAGAGCTACTGTTAATCCTAGAGCCACAGAGTACATTAATGACATAATAAAATTCATCGAGCAGCTGATTAAAAATGGCTTTGCATATGAAATAGATGGAGATGTCTATTATAGTACAAAAAAATTTACTAACTATGGAAAACTAGGTGGCCAAAACTTGGAGGACCTGCAAGCGGGTGCTAGAATATCCATTGATGAGAGAAAAAGAGATCCAATGGATTTCGCAGTCTGGAAAGCGAAGAAACCTGGGGAACCAGCATGGGAAAGTCCTTGGGGACTTGGAAGGCCAGGATGGCACATAGAATGTTCATGTATGGCTAAAAAGCTTTTAGGAGACACAATTGATATTCACGCGGGTGGAATGGATTTAAAGTTCCCACATCATGAAAATGAAATAGCTCAAAGTGAAGCGGTTACTGGTAAGCCTTTTGCTCATTATTGGATGCATGCAGCATTTGTTAATGTGGATAACAAGAAAATGTCAAAGTCATTAAACAACTTTTTTACTGCTAGAGAAATTCTTGAAGAATATGATGCAGATGCTATTAGGTTTTTAATGCTATCAGGGCATTATAGAATTCAAATAAATTTCACAAAAGAATTATTAGACTCAGCAAAATCATCAATAGAACGATTATATAATTGCATAAATAATCTCGAGAATTTAAAAAATGAAGTTAGTAAGAAAACATTGGATGATAAGGAAAGAGAGTATTTAAAGTCTTTGGATAAATATAGAGAAAACTTCATTGAAAAAATGGATGATGATTTTAATACTGCAGATGCTATTTCAGTACTATTTGATTTGGCTAAAGACCTTAATAACAATATTAATATTAGTTCATCTTCAGAATTGTGTGAAAAGGCAGAAGCTTTAATGAGGGAATTAGCAAATCCACTTGGAATTCTTCAAAATCATATGGAGAAGGACTTGGAAAGTGAAATTCAGGAGCTTATTGATAAGAGGCAGCAAGCAAGAAAAGATAGAGATTTTGCGTTAGCTGATAAGATTAGAGACGATTTAAAGAGTAGAAATATAGTTTTAGAAGATACACCTCAAGGAGTTAGATGGAAAAAGATTGATTAATTAAAATAAGGGCTGCGAGTTTGCAGCCCTTATTTAAAAGGAGAATTATAATGTTAAACGACTTAAGAATAAGAGAATTTTCAAAAGAAGAAGCAAGAATGCTAAATCCACTTCAGTTGGCATTAATAGGAGATGGAGTGTTTGAAGTCTTTATTAGAAATTTTATTTTAATGAAAAACACGGCATTATCTGCCAATAAAGTGCATGTTAAGGCTATTGGATATGTTAAGGCGAAGAGTCAGGCGTGTATAATGCATGAAATAGAAGAACTATTAGAAGAGGAAGAAGAGGCTATTTATAAAAGAGGGAGAAATGCTAAGTCGCCTACAGTTCCTAAGAATGCAGATGTAAGAGATTACAGGATGGCAACAGGTTTTGAAGCATTAGTAGGATATTTATATTTAATAGGAAATAAAGAGAGATTAGAATTTATATTTAAGAAAAGTATTGAAGTTATTAAATAGTCCGATAATTATGACAAGGAGGAATTGTAATGCAAGGGAAAACATTTAATTCAAAAAGCCGATTCAGTAAATCTGAAAAAAAGGAAGATAAATTTGAAGTGAAAAATGGCAATGATAACAAGAAAAGCAATAAAGATGAAAAAGGAAATACTGAAGTGCAGGAAAGAGAAGATATAGTTATTGGAAGGAATGCGGTAATTGAAGCGTTAAAAGGAGATAGAACTATTGAAACCTTATACATAGCAAATGGCAAGTTAGAGGGATCCATAAATGCAATTGTTAGCCTAGCAAAAGAGAAGAGAATTATAATTAAAGAAGTAGATAAAAGAAAGCTTGATTTAATGTGCGGGGGAGAAAATCATCAAGGGGTAATAGCAAAGGTAAGTCCTTATAAATATTCAGAAGTATCCGATATTTTAGACTTAGCAGAAGAAAGAAATGAAGCACCATTTATTGTTATATTAGATGAGGTTGAAGATCCTCATAATTTGGGCTCTATTGTGAGAACTGCTGAATTATTTGGAGTTCATGGAATAATAATCCCTAAAAGAAGAAGCGCTTCTGTAAGCACCACTGTATACAAATCTTCAGTTGGTGCGATAGAGCATGTAAAAATAGCAAAAGTAACAAATTTAAATTCAACAATAGAGGAATTAAAACAAAAAGGTATTTGGGTTTACGGAGCGGATATAAGAGCAAAAGAGTATAGTTATCAGATAGATTTTAGTGGTCCTTGTGCAGTTATAATTGGAAATGAAGGGCGTGGGATTTCTAAGTTAACAGTGCAGAAATGTGACAAATTAATAAAAATACCGATGGTAGGAAAGATTAACTCTTTGAATGCTTCAGTAGCTGGTGGTATAATTATGTATGAGGTTTTAAAAGGACGATTAAAATAGAAAGAGGTATATAGTGAAAACTATTTTTGTGGATGGATATAATGTTATAAATAGCTGGCCGGATTTAAAGCGAAATAAAGACTCTAGTTTCGAAGGAGCACGGCAAACGTTGATAGATAAATTACATAATTATGGTGTTTTCAAAGCTTGTAATATAATTGTAGTATTTGATGCACATAAAGTTGCTGGAAGCCTTGAAAAGAAAGAGGAAGTAAATAAGCATGTATCGGTGGTCTTTACAAAAGATGGAGAGACTGCAGATAGTTATATTGAAAAGAAGGTAAATGCTTTAGGTCGGAAGTACGAAATAGTTGTTGTTACATCGGATAATTTAGAACAACAAACTGTTTTTCAGCGTGGTGCAGTTAGAATGTCCTCCATAGAGTTTTATAATGAGATTTTAAAAGTAGAAAAGTCTATAAGGATTAAAACAGATAAAAATAGAAGTTCACATAAAAATAGTATTGGTGATAATTTAGATGATGATATAGCCAAAGTATTAGAAGAAATTAGAAGAGGCAAGTAAATTCGGTTGACGAATTTAATTTTACTAAGGTATAATTGTTTAAATAAGTAGTCAGTTTAATGCAGAAGAGAGTTGAGAGTAAGCAATTGAAAGTTTTTTTGGATTTCAAGGATAAATCAGACGAAGAAATTGTTGAGGAAGCTAAAAATGGGAATAACAGAGCACAGGAATATTTGATTTCTAAATATGAGAATTTTGTAAAGTCAAAGGCTAAGTCATACTTTTTAATTGGAGCAGACAAGGAAGATATTTATCAAGAAGGAATGATAGGTTTGTATAAGGCTATCAGAGATTTTAATTCTGAAAAATCTACATCTTTTAAAGCCTTTGCAGAAATATGTGTGATTAGACAAATTATAACTGCAATAAAAACAGCTACTAGACAAAAGCATATTCCATTAAATACTTATGTATCTTTAAATAAGCCAATATATGAAGAAGAATCTGAACGAACTCTGTTAGATGTATTAGCAGGACTTAAAATTTCAGATCCAGAAGAGTTAATGATAAGTAAAGAGCAAATGGATTATATTGAGGAAAAGATTTCAAAAGTATTATCTGATTTAGAGTTAGAAGTGCTCACATCATATTTAGATGGTAAATCGTATCAGGAAATTGCAAGCGATTTGGAAAGGCATTCCAAGTCTATTGATAATGCATTACAAAGAGTTAAAAGGAAATTAGAAAAATGCCTTGATTTAAAGTGAAAATGCATATTGACAAATAAAAAGAATAATAGTAAACTTTATAATTGGTATATCAAAGAACATAACAAATTTTGAACGCTCACATAGCTCAGTCGGTAGAGCGTCACCTTGGTAAGGTGGAGGTCGTCGGTTCAATCCCGATTGTGAGCTCCAAATAATAAAAATAAAAAACACTAGGCCAAGTTTATTACAAGATAATAAAGGGAGGAAAATTATAATGGCAAAAGCAAAGTATGAAAGAAGTAAGCCACACG
>NZ_LZZL01000079.1:0-25254 GCF_002006495.1 Clostridium sp. BL-8 | reverse complement strand
CGGCTGTTAACCGATAGGTTGGAGGTTCGAGTCCTCTTCGCGGAGCCATTTTTTTGTTTAAAAGGAAAAAACTTTAGTCGAGAAATCGGCTTTTTTTTATTGTATAAAATCCCTATAAAATCTATACTATATAAGTGTAAGGAATATTTTAAGTATAAGTAAGTTTTACAACTAACTTGCAATTAATTGATATTTATAAGATATTGTTTTGTTAAAGTAAAAATGTAAATTGAATATGCGCGAATTCGATTTGTATGTAATACAAACAGGTGTAAACATAATAAATATTATAAAGAAATATAAGAGGGATTATAGGATGGGGCATAATAATAAACAAAATAATAATAATAAAATTAAAAATATAAGGAATGCAAGAATTACTATATTATTTATTTTAGCTGCAATACTTGTTGTTGTTGTAAGTGCAGTAATGGCTGTGAAGTTCTCAACGAGCAAGCAGGCAGTACAAGCGCTCGATGCTAATTTGGATACAAATTTAGATTCTAATACTAAAGACAATCAAACTGAAATAGCAAGTAATACTGCACCTACAACAGAAAGTAATTCCGAGGTAGAGGATGTTGCATTCGTTGAAAAATACCTACAACAACAAATGAAAGGTCAAAAACCAGATGGAGCTGACGGAAAAAAGGTAGTGTATTTAACATTTGATGATGGACCATCGGAAACAGTAACTCCCCAAATATTGGATATTCTTAAAGCCGAAAATGTTCATGCAACTTTCTTTATAGTTGGCAAAGAACTAGACGCTAGTGAAGCTAATAAAAATCTAGTTAAAAGAGAAGTATCAGAAGGTAACGCTATAGGTAATCATACTTATTCCCACAATTATAATTATCTATATCCTAATGGAAAGATAAATTTAGATAACTGTATGGCGGATTTTGATAAAACAAATCAATCATTAAAAAATATTTTAGGACAGGATTTTTCGACTAGAGCCTTTAGATTTCCAGGTGGACAAATGACATGGGATAAGAAAGATCCTCAAGGGGCAGAAGCTATGGATAATGCATTACATGGTAAGGACTGGCATCAAATTGATTGGAATGCATTATCAAAAGATGCGGAGGGAGCTCATAAAAATGCACAGCAATTAACAGAGCAAGTTAAAGAAACTGTGGGTAAAAGAGAAAAAGCAATAATATTAATGCATGATACTTATGGAAAAGAAGAAACAGCAAAAGCTTTGCCAGGAATAATAGAATATTTAAAATCACAAGGATACGAATTTAAGATTTTAAAATAATTAAATATGACTATGCTATTTTCAATTATAATAATATTAGAACAGTTATATAGCTGTTATTAGTATAATAATTGAAGAGAGCATAGTCTATTTTTTATAACTGGTAAGTTTTATATAATAAACTTTTGGATTTTAGTATAGAATATAGATATAATTAAATTTAATAGATTATCTTTATGACTAATTAGAAAAGAAATAATTAATGCTAGTTAGTCTGTTAATGTAATTTAATTGATATTACACTTATATCTAAATGTATTAATTAAAAAAGTAATAATATGTAGTTTTTTGCTTTATATTTAGAAATAAAAGGAGGAGTAAAATGTTATCAAAAGGTATTTTAGGTGAAGTATTAGCAAAATGCTTAGTAACTGGAGGAGATTTTGCTGAAATTTTTGAAGAAAATTCGATTAATAATTCTATATCATTAGTTGATGGCAAAGTAGATGATGCTATAGGAGGTAGAATCTATGGTATAGGAATTAGAATTTTTAAAGGGTTAAACAGTGTATATGCCTATACAAATAATAATAGTCTAAGCAGCCTTTTAGACACTGCATATAGAGCTGCATTGGCATTAGGTGATGCTAAACAAAATGATATAAATACAATTGTCTTGAATGATAAGAAAATTGAAACAATACATTCAATAATTTATTATCCTAGAAGTGTAGCGTATGATAGGAAGATAGCAATTTTAAAAAGTGCTTATAATGGTGCAAAGAATTTTAATAATGATATTTCCCAAGTTATTGCGAGTTACTCTGACAAAGAACAGAATATTTTGATTGCAAATACCGAAGGCTTATATGTTCAAGATACGAGAATAAGAACAAGGCTTGGTGTAAGTGCAATTGCATCAAAAGGAAACGAAAATCAAACTGGATTTGAAGGACCAGGAAGGCACATGGGAATTGAAATGTTTGATACAATAGATCCAGAATATCATGGAAAGGAAGCGGCTAGAGTTGCTCATACTATGCTTAATGCACGAAATTGTCCAGCCGGTAACATGACTGTAGCAATAGATAATGGGTTTGGCGGAGTTATATTCCATGAAGCATGTGGACACTCTTTAGAAGCAAGTGCTGTAGCTAAAGGAAATTCAGTTTTTGCAAATAAGCTGGGAGAGCAAATTGCATCAACTAAGGTGACAGCAATTGATGATGGTACAGTGCCAAATGCATGGGGATCTCTTAACATAGATGATGAAGGAAATGATACTAAAAAGAATGTCTTAATTGAAAATGGTATATTAAAGGGCTACATGATTGACAAGTTGAATGGAAGACGTATGGAGATGGAGGCAACAGGAAGCTCTCGAAGACAAAGTTATAAGTTTCAGCCAACTTCAAGAATGACTAATACTTATATAGCAGCAGGAAATGATAATCCAGATGATATTATAAAATCAATAGAAGATGGTTTATATGCTAAAAAGTTAGGTGGAGGATCTGTTAATCCTGTAACAGGTGAATTTAATTTTGCTGTCCAAGAAGGATATTTGGTTAAAGGTGGTAAAATTCAAGAGCCAGTAAGAGGAGCAAGTCTTATCGGCAAAGGAAGCCAAGTGCTTATGGATATTGATATGGTTGGAGATAACCTAGATGTAGCGCAGGGAATGTGTGGGTCATCATCTGGAAGCATTCCTACCAATGTAGGTCAGCCTATGATTAGAGTGAAGAAAATGACTGTTGGAGGTAGATAAGTATGGAGTTTAACTTATTTAAAGAAGAATTATTTAAAAAAGCTAAAAGTTCAGGATTTGAAGAATGTGAAATATACTATTCTGATTCTGAAAGCTTAAGCTTAAATGTTTACGAAGGTGAAGTCGAGAAGTATAAATTAAATAACGCCTTTGGATTATCCTTTAGAGGCAAGATAAACAATAAGATGGGATACTCTTATACAGAAATTATAGATGAAGAAGCAGTAGATACTCTTATAACAAATGCAAAAGAAGCAGCGTTAGCTATAGAAAATGATGATGTACAGTTTATATATGAGGGAGATAAAGAATATAAAGATATAGACTGCTATAAGAAAGAATTAGATGATATAAAACCAGATGAGCTTATAGCTCTTGCTTTAGATATGGAAAAAGAGTGCAAGAAACAATGTGATAAAGTAGTAAGTTTTCAAGGCTGTGGAATTGGTTATGGTAAGGCAACTTATGGAATAATAAATTCAAAAGGTCTTAATTTAAAAAGTGAAAGAAACAGTCTAAGTGCGTATGTAGTACCTATAGTGGAAGCAGATAGTGAGAAATATGATGGGACTGGATATGTAATGGCAAAGAAAGCAGAAGATATTAAGCCATCAGAATTAGCTAAACAAGGACTAGAAGAAGCGCTTTCTAAAATCGGAGGAAGAAGTATTTCATCAGGTAAATATAAGATTATTATAAATAATGAGGCTATGGTATCATTGCTTGGAACTTTTGCAGGAATTTTTAATTCAGAACAAGTGCAAAAAGGATTATCTTTGTTAAAAGGGAAGGAAGGAGAAATTATAGCTTCAGATGTAATAACTTTAATTGATGATCCTCATCTAGAAGATGGGCTTGGAACTACGTCTTTTGATGATGAAGGTGTTGCAACTTATAAGAAAGAAATAATAACTAATGGAAGATTAAATACCTTGTTATATAATTTAAAAACAGCATATAAAGCTGGAATTAAATCTACAGGTAATGGATTCAAAAATTCATATGCTTCAATAGTTGGGGTAAGTCCAACAAACTTTTATATAAAGCCTGGGGAAAAATCCTTTGAAGAGCTTTGTAGTGAAGTTAAAGAAGGCGTAATAATAACAGATTTTGCTGGGCTTCACTCAGGAGCTAGTGCAGTGACAGGAGATTTTTCCTTAGCAGCTAAAGGATTCATGGTTGAAAATGGGAAAAAGAGCTTTCCAGTGGAGCAAATCACAGTTGCCGGCAACTTTTTCACGTTGTTAAATGATATAGAGGTAGTAGGAAGTGATTTGAAGTTTCCTATGAGCAGTATTGGTTGTCCGTCTGTAATTGTAAAGGAACTTTCTGTGGCAGGAAAATAGTTTGAAAAATTTTATAGATGTATTAAGGGCGGTTATGGGGATGTGAATAATGTATATATTTATTTTATCTATTTTTTGATTTATAGCTTTGGGGGATGGGTATGCGAAACTAGCTATTGCTCAATAATTGATAAACAATATGTTAACAGAGGTTTTTTAAAGGGACCATTTTGTCCAGTATATGGATTTGGCGCGCTTGCAGTAATAATACTATTAACTCCAATTTCAAATAATATTATAATCTTATATTTAAGTGCAATGATTTGTGCCAGTGTATTAGAATATACTACAGGTTTTTTACTTGAAACAGTTTTTAATCTTAAATGGTGGGATTATTCGAATTACAGATTTAATATAAAAGGCAGAGTGTGTCTGGTAAATTCTATGATGTTTGGGATTTTATCATTGATTTTAGTTGAATTTATACACCCATTATTATCAGAGCTTGTAATGAAGATGACAGCAGATATTATTATGTGGATATTCAGTATCTCAAGTTTGTATTTCTTAATAGATACAGCGACTACAACTTATAAAGTTTTACAATTCAGTGGAAAGCTAAAAGAAATGTATATATTGCTGGAAGAAATTAAAGAAAAAAGTGAAATATATAAAGGAATATTGCAGCAAAACATTAATAAATTTGATGTATTAATAGATCAACAAAATGATAAAATTGTTTTTGCAAAAGAGCAGATAAATAAATTGAAAATTAATCTTGAAAAAATAATAATGAAAAATAAATCAAGTAATAAGCGTATTTTTAGAGCCTTTCCTAATATTAAATCATTAAAGTATCAGTATTCTCTTGAAAGGCTTAAAGAAGAATTGAAAAAGATAAGAAAGAAATAATATAAAAAATAATCAGGGAGCTTTTAGGCTTCCTGATTTTTTATACTTTATTCTTTATGATAAATTTAAATTTTAAATAAAAGTTCAAGCAATATCATACAAGAAATGTTGATTTAATAATGGTATCCTTATAAATAAGTAGAGTAAATGGATTTGATTCTATGATTTAATTTTGATCTCATTTAGGTTAGAAGGAGGCTCTAAATGCAAAAGGAAGTTAGAAGTGTTTATTTTGATACAGATTTAAATGTGGAAGCATATAGTTTTATGGGGATTGCTCAAAAGTTTCCAAATCATTTTCACGATTATTATGTAATTGGCTTTATTGAAAATGGGCAGCGTTACTTATTATGCAAAAATAAAGCATATAATATTGGACCGGGTGATTTAATTATATTTAATCCTAATGATAATCATACCTGTGAACAAATAGAGAATAAAACATTAGATTATCGTTGTATAAACATTCAACCAGATGTAATGAAAAAGATAGTATTTGAAATAACGAACAAAGATTATGTGCCTTGCTTTACAGAAAATGTATTATTCAGTAATGAGCTGGCACTTTCAGTACGTGAACTACATCGTATGATAATGCAGGAAGAAAAAGACTTTAAAAAGGAAGAAATATTTTTCTTTATAATGGAGCAGTTAATAACTGAATATTCAAATGGAGATTCATCAGTTACCGATCAAGATGTTAATACAGAAATTAATAGTGTATGTGATTTTTTAAAAGGTAATTATGCAAAGAATATTACATTAAATGATTTGAGTGATTTAACAGGAATAAGTAAGTATCATTTGCTAAGATCTTTTACAAGACAAATGGGAATATCACCATATAGTTATCTTGAAGCAATACGTATAAATGAAGCAAAAAAGCTTTTAGAACAAGGAATTTGTCCCTTAGAAGTGGCGCTTAAGACTGGTTTCACAGATCAAAGCCATTTTACTAATTTCTTTAAGAAATTTATAGGACTTACTCCAAAGCAATATATGAAAATATTTATAGGTAAAGATGAGAGGGCGTTAAATGAAAAATAAATATATAGTGGGTAATTTGATGACTTTATTAACAATGATTATTTGGGGAACAACTTATATTTCAACAAAAGTACTTTTAGGGAAACTTCAACCAATGGAAATATTGTTTTATAGATTTTTAATTGCTTATTTTACTTTGATGCTAGTTTATCCTCGATTTAAAAAAATTAATAGTATTAAAGAGGAATTGGCTTTTGCAAGTGCTGGGATTACAGGTGTTACATTATATTATTTAATTGAAAATGTGGCTTTAAAATATACGTTAGCATCAAATGTAGGGTTATTTAGTGCTGTGGCACCTATATTAACGGCTATATTAAGCAAGTTTTTTATGGAACGTGAGACTTTTTCAAAAAACTTATTGTATGGATTTATTATAGCTATAATAGGTGTATTTTTGATTGTATTTAATGGAAGCTTCATTTTAAAATTAAATCCATTTGGAGATTTCTTGGCTATATTAGCATCAGCCACCTGGGCAGTTTACTCTATAATACTAAAAAGACTTAATAACCAATATAAATATAATTATATTTATATAACACGGAAAATCTTTTTTTATGGAGTAATATTTATGATACCATTAATGTTTATTCTGAATGTTAATTTATCCATAGAAAGATTAATTATGCCTAGTATTTTGTTTAATATACTATTTCTAAGCTTAGTAGCTTCAGCTTTATGTTTTATTACTTGGAATATTGGCGTGAGTTTTATAGGTGCAGTTAAAGCAAGTAATTATATTTATATAGTTCCGCTTATAACAGCAGTAACATCAGTAATAGTATTAAAAGAATCAATAACTTATGTAGTTTTATTAGGAGCTGCTTTTATAATATCAGGATTATATATATCACAGAATGGTTTTAGGAATCCATTTATATATATAACTTTTTTTATAAAGAGGTTAAAAAGGAGAGAGATATATGAGACTAAATGAAGCAGAAAATAAATGCGTTCTAATCATTAACCCAGAATTACCTACAGGGCTAATTGCAAATACTGCTGCTATATTAGGTATTACTTTGGGAAACAGATTTAATAACATTATAGGCAGGGATACAGTTGATGCATCGAGTCAACATCATCTTGGAATAACTAGCATTCCTATTCCAATATTAAAGGGAACAAAAGATAAAATAAAAGAGCTGATTGAAGAAATAAGATTTAATTATAATGAAGAGTTGACGATTGTAGATTTTTCAGAAACAGCTCAAAAGTGTAATGATTATGAAAGCTATGTATTACAAGTAAAAGGCCTGACTTCAGATAAGTTTGAATACTTAGGTATAGGAATATTTGGACCCAAGAAAATTATTAACAAATTAACTGGCAGCATGCCTCTATTACGGTAAAATTTTTAAGAATAGAAAAGGGATATATTGTGACTAGGATTTATAGTAACAATATATCCCTTTTTTATTTTAATAGTGTTAGCACATAAAATTTATTTGTCTATACTTAATTTGAATCATGTCTATAATTTGCACGTATCATCTTGTCTGAAAGGTCTAATGATTTTTTATAAAGGTCCTTTTCTTCATCAGTAAGGTTTTCCCCGCCTTTAAGTGTACCATTAGTTAGCACTGCAAAAGACTTTTGGGTATTTAGCAAGTTTTTACCTAAAGCAGTATCCTCATATTTAGCCTTATCAACTCCAAGATAGTAAAGAAGAGTTGGCATTACATCTATCTGACCATCGTATAATTTATCAAATGTTTTTCCTTCCTTATTAGATGGATCATAAATTAAAAATGGAACAGTAGGGTTGCCTGTATTCATGAACCAATCTTCTTTATGTGATAATTGACCAATGCTGTCATCATAATATTTATGTATTCCTGTATGATCACCCATTATTGCAATTATACTATTTTGAAGAAGTCCTTCCTTGTCTAATGCATCAAGAAAATTACCTATTTGTTCATCAGTATAATGAATGCTTTCGAAGTATCCACCCATTTTACTATCATTTAACTCAGGGTCAAGTCCAAGCTCTCTATACTTTGCAGGAAGATCAAAAGGACCATGACTAGTTAGAGTTACAGTTTCAGTGTAAAATGGCTGCTTCTGATTTTTTAGCATAGGAACAACTTGTTCAAAGTATCTTTTGTCACTGATACCAAGACCTATTTCTTCATCGACATTGAAAGAATAATAATCAGAAAAATTGTCAAAACCAATACCAAGTAATCCATTTTTATAGTTCCAGAAAGAGCCTTTATCTGGATGGATTGCATAGGTACTATAACCTTCGCCTTCTAATATATTTGGCATAGAATTATAATTGGTATTTGGATATCTAAAGAAAGTACTTCCTTGTCTTAATGGTAACATAGAAGTATTAACCATTAAATCAGCATCTGAGCTTGTCCCTTCATTAACTTGTTCAAAAGTATTAGGGAAATACAAAGAATTTTGCACTAACTTATTTAAGTTAGGAGTAATTTCTTTACCATTAATTGATTTACCGATAACAAAATCCTCTAAGGACTCAACTTGAATATAAATTAGATTTTTACCTTTAGCTTTACCAAAGTATTCATTGTTGGGCAAATCTTCTTTTTTTATATCATATAATTTATTAATATCTGCTTTATCCTGATCAGTTAGTTTATATGGCTTAGAATCACGATAAACAGTGTAACAATCAATTATATGATATCCTATAGGAGAAAAGTATCTAGCAGTATTTGATTTATCATAATTGTCAAAAAGATACGCATTATGTACATCTTTATTATTTAATACATTTATGCTAAAAGGGACATAAATTATAAATAATATTGATAAAATAAGAGTACCTAGAGAAGCTATAATAGCTCGTCCATGTTTCTTAGTAAAAGATTTTCTAGTTATCAATGCATATATAGCTAAAACTATAAAATCAACAAAGAATATAATATCCGATTTACTTAGAAATGATAGTATACTTCCAGACATATTATCTAAATTAGCTGTTTGCGTTAATATTAATGCAGAGGGTACTGTTAAAAAACCACGGAAATACCAAAGATCGATTAATATTAATAATGTTAAAACGAAATCTATTACAAAGGTATATATTATTCGTCCTCTTCCTTTAAATAAAAGGGAAAAACTTAAAAATACTAAAGCAAAAGCTATATAATAATTTAAGCATGGATCAGCAGAGCTATATCCAGCAGAAAAATCAAAAGCATAAGGATCTTTGTTAGTAACGAAGCCCTGAAATAGTATACCTTTTAATACTATTGAAATTACAGGAAGTAGAAAAAATATTAATCTAATAATTGTATCTTTTGTTAATTTATTTTTTATAAAGTTGTTAATTTTAGAGTTAAAAGAACTCATTGTTTCACCTCAATTCAACATTCACTATATTATAGTATACATAATTTTATAGATTAAACAAATATAAAATTAATGATATATAAGTAATTAAAAGGCAAATTAAAAATTTTTTTTTATAAAATAAATATAATTTGCATGTTATACTATTAATGCAGAAAAATTTATATAATAATGTTATAGTAAATTACATAGAAATATTAAAAATTTAGTAAATCATTCGCAAAAAATATTATAAAGGGGCTAAGAATATGAAAGAAATAGATTGTAGAGGACTTTCTTACTTAAAAATAATAAGGGAAATTAAAAAATACTTTAATTCAATTGGTGAAGGAGAAGCAATTATAAAAGTTGACAGTGAACTTGGACGTTCTAATGTTATGAGATATGCTATCCATAAAGGATATAGGATAGACACAGAGAATGATGAAAATAGATTTGAAATAAAAGTAGAAAAAAGAGGATGTTTAGAAGCAGAAGAGGAAGAGAATATATTTTCAATATTAGTAACAAGTGATAAACTCGGAATTGGAGATGAAAAAATAGGAAATCTTTTAATGCAGGAATATTTCGAAGCATTAAATGAATATGATGAACTTCCAAAATCAATCTTATTTTTGAATTCCGGAGTGAAGTTATTTGATGATAATTATACATCTGAACAGTTGAAAATGTTATATAAAAAAGGTGTAGCAATCTTAATAAATGACAGTTCTTTAGAATATTATAAGTTAAAAGAAAATATTGATTTTGGAGAAGTAGTAAATATATATGATATGGTTGTTACCATGAAAAAAGCTAAAAAATTAATAAGACTATAGTGAGTAATAGTGGGGGTGCTAGAATGCCAGATTATGATTTAATTATCGTTGGAGCAGGAATAGCTGGAATGACAGCCGCAATAGGTGCTGCGAGAGAAGGTATAAAAAAAGTATTGATTATAGAAAAAGAATCTAGTGTTGGTGGGTTAATTAATCAATGTATTCATAATGGATTTGGGAAAAGATTTTTAAATGAATTAGTGACAGGTCCAGAATATGTAGATTTTATAGAGCGACAATTAAATGGAGATTTTATAGAAGTTATCCTAAATACTACTGTATTAGATGTTACAAGGGAAAAAGTTATTACATATGTAAATTCTAAAGATGGGGTCAAAGATATAACTGCCGGAGCCATAATATTTGCCATGGGTGCAAGAGAAAAATACTCAGGAAATGTTGTTATTCCTACAAATGGACTTACAGGAATATTTACAGTTGCAGAGGCTCATAGAATAATTAATTTAGAGGGATATTTACCAGGAAGAAATACTATAATTCTAGCAAAAGATAAGTGGGGATTTATAGTTGCTAGAAGGCTAATTATAGAGGGAGGAAATATAGAAGGCATAGTAATTGAAAAAAGTTTTAAAGAGCTAGCTGATGAAGAAATACATGAAATTATTGAGGGATTTGATATTCCTATAATAGAAAATTCAAGAATTACTGAGATTGAAGGCGAAACTAGAATAAAAAAATTAAAAATAGTAAATTTAAATAATCAAGTGGTGGAAGAGAGGAACTGTGATTCTTTGTTATTATCAGTTGGTTATTTACCAGAAATCTCAATACTAAAGAAATTAAATATGAATATTGATAAAAGAATACTAGGACCTGAGGTAGCAGAGTTTCAAACATCTGTAGATGGTTTCTTTGCATGTGGAAATATAATATATGGAGAAAACGCCTTGCATATGGAAGAAGCAGATGGAATTGAATGTGGAGTAAAAGCTTCACAATATATAAAGAAATACATATACTAAAGGTATTGTGTTTAGTAATCGTGATATAATTTAAAAATAGGCTAGGGCTTCTTTATACATGAGTTCATGGCCAGAGGCTGTTAAGTGAATTCCATCTAAATAAATATCATTTTTGTCTAATGTTAAATCGTAGAAATTAATATAAGGTATTTGATAAGCAGAGCATAATTTAATTAGTTCTTTCTTTAAGTTTAAGAGTTCACTTTCTGTGTAGTTATAAAAGCTTGATGGTGAAAAACATATATTAGCCATGGCCCCTATAATTCTAGGTGGTATTCCTATTATTATTTTTGAATCAATGTCTATAGTATCATTAATCATTATTTTTATATTATCAATTATTGAAGTTACTGACCTGCCAAGAAGCAGGTCATTTGTACCTCCCATTATGAAAATTTTTGATGGATTATAAGTTAACACATCAGTGTAGTAACGGGTAAGCATTCCTACAGTAGTGTCACCATTGCAGGCTTTATTTAATGAGGAAAGGGAATATTCATCTGTAAGCTTGTATACCCATGAATCTTGTTTAGTTACTCCATATCCAAAAGTTAGACTATCTCCAAAGAAAATAACGTCAAGTTTATCGTTCATATATAGATTTCCTTTCTCGTAGCAATTTAATAAATATATTTAAAATAATTTAGTAAAACATTTTTTGCATATTAAGGTTTTGCCATTATCAGCTTTTACATAATCATTTGAGAGAATAACTTCCTTACAAAATGAACATATATTATTTTTTTCAGGTGTGTTAAGAAATTTATCATTAATAGGAATATTAGTATTTTTTTTGTTTCTAGCATCGTCAGTTAAAGAGTTAGTGCTAGACTTACTATTTAATATGTTTTTTTTGATTGGTGAATATAGTTTGGATTCAGTAGGAACGACTTTTTTGGAAATAGTATAACCAAAATCATATTCACTCTCAGTAAAAAGCTCTAGCTCAAATCTAGGATTTTCTTTATCATAATGTTCTTCAGTAAAAATTTTTGTTATTTGAGCATCATTTACAATCAGGCCGCTTTTTTCTATGCCATCAAATATGCTTTTAGTAATATTAATTGTATCTGGATGCCTTTTTTCACTTTTATAGTATACTTTCAAAACAGCTATTAAGCTTTCAGAAAAAATAATATCAGGGTTCTGACTTCTTGCAAGCAGTGCAATTTCCTGTTCATATAGTGCATATCTATCATGGTATTTTCCAGAACTATGGGGTAAAATAGCACGCCCATCTGTATTATGTAATTTAAAATTTGATTTTGTAATAGGTGAGCCTTTAATAATCACCTTAGCATAATTAGCCATTTGTATTCCCCTTTAGTAAAAATTTAGTTATTATTTTAAATATACAGCATATATTTTTTTTACACAATAAAGATATATAATCTTAAATCCAGACATGTGTTATTTCTGATGAAGTCTATACATAAAATTTAGTTCAAATATAAATAGGTTTATATTTATATTTGTAATTTTGATGTCTTTACATAAAGTAAAAAATTAATGCTGATAATATTTTATAGTTTAGAAAAATTCAACTTTGATAATATTATGTATATAAAGTATAATATTTGAGGAATGAAAGAAGAATATTTTATTAATTAATTAATTAAATATTAAGAATATATTAAACAATGAAAAATAAGATAGAAGTATGCGCTTATTATAGGATAAAATAGATTTTAGTTAGAAAAGATACTATAATATTTGGATAGTGTTTAGATTATTTGTAAAAAAGAGGTATTAAGCATGAGTAAAAAGGTAATTTTAGCAATAGAATCAAGTTGCGATGAAACTGCAGCAGCAGTTGTTGTAGATGGAAGAGAGGTTCTTTCAAATGTAATTGCATCGCAAATAGAAACTCATAAAAAGTTTGGTGGAGTAGTACCTGAAGTTGCATCAAGAATGCATATTGAAGTAGTAGATAGTGTTGTGAAAGCTGCTCTTGAAGAAGCGGAAATATCTTTAAATGATATCGATGCTATAGGAGTTACATATGGACCAGGACTTGTTGGAGCACTTTTAGTTGGACTTCAGTATGCAAAAGGATTAGCATTAGGAGCACAAAAACCATTAATTGGAGTTAATCATATTCAAGGACATATTAGTGCGAATTTTATTGAGCATAAGGATTTAAAGCCTCCATTTGTGTCATTAGTGGTTTCAGGGGGACATACATTTATAGTACATGTAAAGGGGTATAGAGATTTTGAAGTTATTGCTCAAACAAGAGATGATGCAGCAGGAGAGGCTTATGATAAGGTCGCTAGAGCATTGGATCTTGGATATCCAGGAGGCCCTAAGATTGATAAGCTGGCAAAGGAAGGAAATGAAGATGCAATAGAATTTCCAAGAGCAAAATTTCAAGATGATACATTAGACTTTTCCTTTAGTGGAGTTAAATCAGCAGTGCTAAACTATTTAAACAAAGCTAATATGAAGGGCATAGAAGTAAATAAAGCTGATATTGCAGCATCATTTCAAAAAGCAATAATTGATGTATTAAAAACTAACTTGTTTTTAACCTGCGAAAGAAAAGGTGTTAGTAAAATTGCGGTAGCAGGCGGAGTTGCATCTAATTCATGCTTAAGAGAAACACTTCAAAAAGAGGGAAAGGCAAAAGGAATAGAGATTTTGTTTCCATCACCAATATTATGTACTGACAATGCAGCAATGATAGGAAGCGCAGCTTATTTTAATTATCAAGAAGGAATACTATCTGATTTGAATATAAATGCAAAACCTAATCTAAAATTAGGAGAGGGGTAGAGTCTAAGCATGAAGTTTTTATCACATTCTAATGGAATGCATACAGTTGAAAAAGACAAAATTAGCAAGGGAAGAATTTTTAAAAATTGCATTATCTTTATTGCTCTGCTTATAGCTTTTGGGTTTGTATCACAAATCATAACTAATATGATAGATAACTCAAGATTAAAATCAAGATTTAAATATGTTAGAATAGATGGAAGAAAATTGGAATATAAACTTAAGCCAGAAGGGGATTATACTGTGGTCTTCGACGGAGCTCTAGGAGCTACCATGTATGAATGGGATGAAGTCTGCAAGACATTAGAGGAAAATAAAGTCTCAACTTTTACATACAATAGAAGAGGATATGGTTTTAATGATGGAACAGATGTTAGAACCCCGGAAGAGCAAGCAAAAGATTTGAAACTTCTACTTAGAAAAGCTGGTGCACCAGAACCATATATTTTAGTTGGTGAGGAATATGGAAGTCTAGTCACTACAAATTTTATGAATTTATATCCAGATTCTGTAGCAGGAGTTGTGTTAGTTGACCCTATATCGGAAGAAAAAATGCAAACTAAGGAATTTAAAGATAGTATTAAAGGCCCTTATTATAGAAGCAGCTTTGAAGCAGTTGGTTCAAACTTTAATTTAACTGCATTACTAAGTAAAATGGGGCTTACCATGGAAAATAAAACTTTTGAAGATCATATAAGTGGCGATGAATTAGAGGAATTTAATGGACTAAAGAATAAGAAAAATTATAAGCAGGCAGTTTCTAATGAATTAGGGAATTTATATAATGGAGCATCTAATAGTCAGACAGCTGGATTGTTAGGAAATAAACCATTATATGTAATAAGTAATAATGAAGAAGATCCGATTCAAAAAATAGGAAATTCAGATTATACAACAGTATATAAGGAAGATGTAGATGGATCACCACTTTCAGAGTTGGATCCAGATGCAATTGTTGATGGTGTAAATAGTGTTATAAAGGATGCAAAGAAATTGGCTAAAAAGCAGCAGGCAAGTTAACTCGTAGATATCTTTAAATTAGATACTTGGATAAATGAGGTTACAATGAATATGAATTCTATAAAAATTTATATTTAATTATCTATTATTGTCATTTGTTTGACACATAATAATTTTATACTAACACTATAGAGTTACTACTATAGTGAATTTGAAATATGATTTCATATTTCTAATTTATAAAAGTTCAATAACTCAATGTTGATAAAATAAATTACTTATTAGTATAAATTAGGAGGAAAATATATGAATAATGATGAAAAATTTATTGATGTAGAATCATTACCAGTGGATAAAGCACAACAAACTGACTGGGAAAATTCATTTCAAAATAATAATAATATTTATGTAGAACCGAAGAAAAAGAAGAGAAGAGGCATACGAGTACTTGGAAAAATTGCTGGGATGTTATGTATTACAATATTGGGGGGAGCTCTAGGAAGCGGAATTACCTATACATTAATGAAATCCAACAATATGGGTGCCACTAAGCAAATTGTAAGTACTATTCCACAATCTTTTTCATCAAGTTCATCTGATGCAATGTCAGCAGCAGATGCGTTCAACAAGGTAGCACCAGCAGTTGTTATTGTTTCAACTAAAGGAGTAAGTGATAATGGATTCATGGGTGGAGAAGTAGATGGAATGGGTTCAGGCTTCATAATAAACAATGATGGATATATAATAACTAATTATCATGTAATTCAAGGTGCTAAAGAAATTACAGTAACCTTGAGTGACAATACTGAAGTAAGTGCAACAGTAGTGAACTATGACCAAGAAAAAGATCTTGCAATGCTTAAGTTAAAGGACGGTACTAAGGTTCCAGCAGTTGCAGAACTTGGAGATTCTGATGAAGTTTATCCAGGAGAAGAAGTTATAGCGATTGGAACACCTCTTTCAAAGAATTTTGCACAAACACTTACTAAGGGAGTTATAAGTGGTAGTAATAGAACAATAGATACTCAAAATGGAGAAAGCGTGAATTTGATTCAAACTGATGCAGCCATTAATCCAGGAAATAGTGGAGGACCATTAGTAAATGCAAAAGGGCAGGTCATAGGAATAAATTCTATGAAGATAGGTTCTCAAGCAGCTGGAGATGCTGGTGTTGAAGGAATAGGATTTGCAATTCCTATAAATGAAGTAAAAAACAAGATTGATGCTTTATCAAAACCTATATTAAATTTGGGTATTCAAATAAGAGCAATTGATAGTGATACAGCTAAAAAATATAGTTTATCAGAAGGCTTATATGTAGCTTCAGTTGATGAATTTTCACCAGCAGAAAAGGCAGGAATAAAAATAGGTGATATTATTGTTAAGTGTGACGGAAAAGATGCTAAGACATTTGATGAACTTAAGGACATAAAAGACAGTAAAAATGCAGGAGACACTCTGAATATAGAGGTAATAAGAGATAAGAAAACTGTTGATATTCCAGTAGTGTTAGAAGAAAGTAAAAATTAAGAATATAATAGTTAGGATTACTACAAAGCCAGTAATCCTAACTTTTTTTATTTATAAGAATATGAGAGTTTATTCTTTAAAAGTTTAGGAAAAAGTAGTAAAATTAATGATTATGACGTTAAGGCACAATTAAAAATAATAGATAAGTATAATTTCATGTGCCTAAGGTATTTTGGGTTATTAGATATTTTTAAATGTTTAATGTAAAGAAGGGGATAAGGTATGGAAGAGATAATATCAAATATAATAATGCATAGCGGAGAAGCGCGGAGTCATTCTTTAGAAGCAATTAACCTAGCTAAAGCAGGAGAATTTGATAAGGCAAGAGAAGCAATAATAAAGGCTGATGAAGAGCTTGGATATGCACATAGCTCTCAGACAAATTTAATTCAAGGTGAAGCTGCATCGAGTAAAATAGAGTTCTCCCTACTATTAGTTCATGCAGAAGATCATTTAATGACGACAATGACATTTAAGGATTTAGCAGTGGAAATAATAGAAATACATGAAAAAATAAATTCTATTTAGAGGTATGGTACATGAAAAATAAAATAAAATATTTTGTTCTGTTTTTGTGCATTTCAATAATAGGAATAGTAAGCATTAACTTATTCCAGACTAATAAAGAGCAACAGGTTAAGGGAAGTATAAAACTTCTGGTAAATGAAGATTCTTATGATTATTTGGTTGAATGTGCAAATGATTTTATGAAGCAAAATGATAAGACAACTATCACAATAGAAAAAGCTGAAAATTATGATGATGTATTAGAAAATATAAATGAAAATAGTAAAACGAAAATTCCTAATATAATACAAATTGATAGGTTTAATTTTCAAAAATTAAAATTTAACGATGAAGGCTATTATAATACTCAAGATAAGCTTTTAGATGATTATATTAAAAATTTCTCCAAATACAGAGTGGCTCAAGTTAAATATGGCGATAAATCAGCTGGGATACCGTTAACTTCTAGGCCTCTAGCTCTTTATATCAGGGAGGATATGCTAAAGGATTATGGATATCAAAGAGAGAGTATAAATACTTGGGATGATATTATAAGAATCGGTCAGGATATTTATACAAAGAGCAATGGAAAGATAAGTATAATAAATGCTACAGGGCAAGATTACGAAGATTTAGTGGATTTATTAACTATGGAGATGTTAAATGATAGCGAAAAAAATGCAGATGAAATAGAACTACAAGTTCAAGCTATGATTAAGAAATTAGAGGATAATAATATTTTAAATCTAAAAGATGGAGGAGAATTTCTAGCACGAATATCTTCTAATAATGCAATGAGAGAAATAATTGGGATAGATGAGAAGTGTGAATGGAGTGTAGGAAATGTACCAAGTATTAAACCTGGAGGAAACAAATTTTTTGCAGCAGAAGGCGATAATCTATTAGTGTTAAATCAAAATAAGGATAATGAAAAGCTTATTGAAAGGTTTATAACTTATGTAATAACAAATAATGATGAAGCTCTTAAGTATGTACAAGATGGAACATTCTTTTCAAGTTACCTATACACTTATAACAATAAAGAAATTGAAAATCCAGTAAAAAATTTTATTGGTCAGAGTCCACTTGTAGTTTTAAGTAATATTGAAGAAAAAGCTCCGGAGATTACTGATTACGATAAATATGTGAAAGTAAAACAGAAGCTCATAAGCCAGTAAAGTAAATTGTGTGAAATTATGAACAACTGAAAGAAGGATACCACTCTAAGCAGTTATGGTATAGAGTGGTATTCTTTTATTGTATATGAATAAATCAGAGAGCAGGAGAAAGAAGATTTAGTGCATTAGTTTAGTAGCTTCTGGTAAGCATTTAATGTATTTTGAGCAGTTTTTGACCAAGTGAATTGAAGGCTTCTTTCATAACCTTTTTTACCTAGATCAGTTTTTAAATTTTCATTGTTTAAAAGAGTAACTAATGCTTTTTCTAATTCATCTGTTTTATATGGGTTGATTAAAATTGCATTATCTCCAGTTACTTCTGGAATTGAAGTTATATTTGAAGTTATTACAGGTGCCTTGCAGCTCATAGCCTCTAGTGGTGGAAGGCCGAAGCCTTCGTAAAGAGATGGATAAACAAATGCATCACAGCCGCTATAAAGAACGGGTAATATATCATCGTCTAAATATCCACAGAAAATGATATTGTCTTGCAAGTTATTATCCTTTACAAAATTAAAAAGTTTCTCGCCTTCATCTTTTAATGGACCGCCAAGTAATAGTTTGTAAGGTTTGTTAAGGTCTTTATAAACTTTACTGAAAGCTTTAATTAGACCTAAAACATTTTTTCTTTGACTGAATCCACCAATATATAATGCATACGGATCATCAATTCCAAAAGTATAGTGAACATATAATTTACAAGTATTTTTATCTAGTGGTTTAAAATTATCATTTGCAGCAAGTGGTGTGACAAATATTTTATCTTCAGGGTAAGAACTGAAAAATTTAAGAATATCTTTTTTTGAATACTCAGAAACGGTTAAAATTCCAGAGGAATTAGAAATTATATTAGGCATATCACGTAGAAATCTTTCTAAATAACTCTTGCCAACAGTTTCAGGCATAATATATGGAATTAGGTCATGTATTGTAACTATAGTTGGAATTTGAGTATCAAAATCAAATCCTATTCCATTCTGAGGAATATGATATAAATCAACATGAAGTTTATTCAATATACTTGGAATATAATATTTCTCATAAAAACCGCCATGTCTACCTGAGGAATATACTATATTAGTATTTTTTTGGTTAAAGTTCTCATTAAATTTTCCTAAGCAAAATAAAGTGAAATCATCATTTGAATTACACGAAAGAATTTCTGATATAAGGTTATTTGTATAAGTACCAATGCCAGTTCCTTGATGTAAAGTGGCACTGCGAGCATCAATGGCAATTCTCATATGAACACCTCAATAAATACATATATATTACAAGGTATTAATATATTTTAATTTTTGTGAATCTAAATCACAATAAATTATTTATAAACATATAATAAAATAAATAATGGCTGGTAGGAAAGTTTTATGGAGAATAATAAAGAGATACTTAAAATTAAGGGCTATATTGAAGAAAATTATAGCTTAAATGCAGATTATATAGAAAAAGTGAAGAACAGTTATAAAATAATTACAAAAGATGAGAGATATTGTTTAAAAGTAATTAAGTATCAATTCTCTCATTTTTATTTTATCTTTTCTGCTATGAAACATCTGCATAAAAGAGGATTTAAGGACATTCCAGAGTTTATTATGAATAAAAATGGTAAGGAATATGGGAGTCTAGGAGGAAAATATGTATATTTAACTAAATGGATTCCTTCAAGAGAGAGTAATTATGATAACCCTTTAGAATTAGCTATTGTAGCAAGTGAACTTTCAAAGCTTCACAAATACAGTGAGGGTTTTACATTAGAAAAAGAGATGAATCCTAGAATTGGATGGTTCTCCTGGCCGCATGTGTTTAAGACACGGAAAAATGAAATACTAGATTTCAAAAATAGGATAAATCAGAAAGCATATAAATCAAATTTTGACTTATTATATTTAGAGAGTATTAATGCAGAAGTTCAGAGGGCAGAAAAAAGCATACTAGGTCTTCAAAAAAATAATTATGTAAAAGTTATGGAGGAAGAGGTTTTTACGAGAAGATTTTGCCATCACGATTATGCTCATCATAATGTTTTGATAGACAGTAATGAAAATATTAATGTTATAGATTTTGATTATTGTATATTAGATTCACATCTTCATGATTTATGTTCTCTATTAATAAGAGCTATGAAAGATGGAAAGTGGGATGATGAAAGGTCGGATTTGATATTAAATGCTTATAAAAAGAATATGGAAGTAAGAGAGGATGAATTACCTTTGATAAGGGAATTTATGAGATTTCCTCAGGCCTTTTGGCAGATAGGATTGCAAGTATATTGGGAGCAGCAACCTTGGGGAGAAGAGTTTTTTCTAAATAAGCTGGAAAAGTATTTAGATGATTGTGAGATTAGAGAAAAGTTTATTAATAGTTATTTTAATGGAGGAAGTTAATATGGATGAATTATCATTTGAGAAATGGTTAGGTATTAAGGGAATAACTATTATTGGACAACACTTTAGTTATGATAGAAATATAAGTAAAAGTGATATTATTTCTCAAATTAATTTGATTGTAGAACTTCATAAAACGTTATTAGGCTGTAATTTTAGTGAGCTTAGCAGAATAAAAAGTATAATTGGCAGAGAAGTTGAATCTTATAAAGTTCAAATAAGAAGATTACAAAAGCATTATGACTATATATTCAATAAGACTTGTGAAAATGAAGTAGAAAATTTTATTTTATCAAATGGAAAGATAATGCTAACCCAAGCTATAAATGCATTAAAATATATCGATGAACATGATTATTTTGGAGTTATTAGACGGAGCATGAATAGAAATGAAATCTGCCTTGGCAAAGTTGATAAGAATAATTTGAGAAAAAATAAGGATAAGATTGAGATTGGAACAGTTAAGGCAATGACATACAATTTAGTAGAGGAAGATTTGTATAATTATATAAAAAGATTACAAAGAAAACAGCTTGATATAGATGAAGAAGAGCTATTAAAAGCATTTGTATATCAATCACACTTATCATATAACAGCATTGATTATTTAAAGGGATTACTTAGTTACCCAAAGGATTTCCTGAAAATGTGGGAAAGGTATAGAAATAGTCGAAAAGAACATATTTCTAGCATATACCATACATTAAATATAAACGGTATGAAATGTACAGAGAATGAGAAGGTAAAAAATGATTCAGAAGTATTATTAGAGCTACAGAGAAGTTTAAAGTATGAAAGTAAAAGTTTTATCGTATAGGTATCAATTCATAAAGAATTATCGTGATATCTAAAGCTTAGCTGTTAGGAGGAAAAATATGAATAAAACTAAGTATTCAGAAAAAAAATATTTATGCGATTATGATTTGAGTTTGAGTTTTTTTAATGAGATAGGAATAAAAGTAAATGATGTTGTTCCACTTAGAAAAGTGTTTATGATATATACAGATGAAGGCAATAAAATCTTAAAGAAAGTAAACTATGGAGAAGATAGAATAAAACTAATAAGTGATTCTTTGGATTATGTAAAAAAAAGTTATAATAATGTAATAACTTATAAGAAGTTTAAGGATAATTTAAGCTATAAAAGGTGGGGAGACAATATATATATTGTCATGGATATTTTAGATGGAAGAGAGGCATCCTTCACTAATCCAGTGGAAATTAATCTTTGTGCAGAAAATATAGCTTTAATGCATAAAGCTTCTAAAGGTTTAAGAAAATACTTGGAGGTCAAATATAATAAAGACTTTTTAGATATATCATTAAAAGACAAGCTAAAACAAGCATACGATGAATTACTTTGGATGAAGGATTTAGTAAATAGTTATAAATATAAAAATGAATTTGATATGTTATTTATTAATAATGTAGATAAGTATTTGCTAGAAGTTAAGCAGGTGCAAGAAGCTATTGAAAAAAGTAAATATGACGATTTAAGAAAATCAGGTGAGACCGTTTGCCTATGTCACAATGACTTAGCGTATCATAATTTTTTAACTAAGAATAATGAAGTAAATATAATAGATTTTGATTATATGACTTTAGATTTAAGAATAATTGACATATGGGGGTTTATAATAAAATGTATAAAGAATGCGGGTTTTGATATAAATAAAATGTTAACGTGTATTGATGGCTATGAAAAAATTTCAATATTGAAGCAAGAAGAAAAAGAATTATTATACATTCTTATTAAGTTTCCAAGAGATTTCTATGTAATTTCAAGAGATTATTATTATAAGAGAAAAAAATGGGATTATGAAGTTTATTTAAATAGATTTGAGACCAAATTAAATAATGAGGAATTTCGGTATGAGTTTATAAAAGCTTATGAAAATAAGTTTCTTTCATGAGATATATTGGATATATTAAATTTGAATACAATATGAATTGATAGAAATTATATGAGTATTTAATATATGACATTACGAAAATTCTGCTAAAAGCACTTAAATAAAACGGTATTTTATGTACAATTTGAAATAAATATTTATCAATTAAAGTAATTATACCAAAATAGGAAGTTCGTATGAACTTCCTATTTTTTGAGAATAATTAGTAAAAAATTTCATAGAGTTATTAATAAGGATTCAAGAGTTAAGAATTTAATATTGATTCATAAGCAGATATTGTATTAAGGGCTGTTTTATTCCATGAAAAAGTTTTGCTTCTAGTTAAACTTTTTTTGACCATTGTTAGTCTTAGAAGGCTATTATTTAGTACTCTATCTATATCGTAGGTTAATGAGTCAATATCATTAGGATCTATAAAAAGTGCTGACTCATAACAGACTTCAGGTAACGACGTAACATTAGAAACTATTACGGGGGTTCCGCAAGCCATAGCTTCTATAGGTGGAAGTCCAAAACCTTCATAAAAAGAAGGATAAACTAATACTTCGGTAGCATTATAAAATAATGGCATATCTTCAATAGGAATAAAATCAGTAAAAATCACGTTATTAGATACATTTAATTCTTCTGCTCTACTCTTATATTTACTATAAGAAGGACCTTTTTTACCTGTAATTACAAGTTTGAAGGTGTTCTTTAGTTTATTTGAGAGATTTGAATATGCCTCAATTAAACCTATGATATTTTTTCGTGGACTGAAACCACCAACATAAAGTATAAAGTCTTCCTCTATTCCATATTTTTTTGTAACTAAAGCTTTTGATTCACGTTTACTCATAGGTTTGTAAATATCTTGAGCAGCAAGTGGAGTTACATAGATATTCTTAGAAGGAAAATTAAATTCTTTAGCAATGTCGTTTTTAGAAAAATCAGAAACCGTAATTATGCCATCGCAATTATCCAAAATTTTAGGTAATTCATCATTAAATATTTTTAAATATCTATCGCTAACAGTTTCAGGCATTCTTAGTGGAATTATATCGTGTAAAGTTATAACCTTTTTACATTTGATATTTTCTGAAAGTCCGACTCCATTTTGTGGAACATGATAAAGCTCTATATCAGCATTATTTAAGATATTAGGAACATTTATATCGTCCCAAAAACTATTAGTAGGTGTTGATTCAACAAGTTTTGTTGTAAAGTTATTTTTTAAATCATTTAAAGAGTCGCATTGTGGCATGAAAATTAAATAATTATTATGAGAATCAACATTGCTAAGATTCAGTATTAATTGTCTAGTATATGTGCCTATTCCAGTGCCCTGGTACCACTTTGCAGCCCTGCCATCTATTCCTATTTTCATTAATAAACCCTTTCAAAGCATTTGTCTTAATCTATTATATTAAAAGAATATAAAAAATGTTAATAAAAGAAGTAATATCCTCATATAAATATACAGGAGGTGAGAAGTATGATGAGGGAATTTGAAATAGAAAGACAATTTAACATTAAGATAGAAAAAATGAAAGCTAATAAGGGAGTGTACTATCTTAAAACAGATAAAGGCGAAAGATGTTTAAAGAAGATAAATTATGGACCTCAAAAATTATTATTTGTATATGGTGCTAAAGAGCATTTAAGGAAAAATGGTTTTAATAATTTAGATAAATATTATTTAAACATAAATGGAGAGCCTTATGCATTAGTTAATGAAGACTTGTATACTTTATCTGAATGGTTAGAAGGAAGGGAATGTGACTTTCATAACATAGATGAAGTAAGGATTGCTGCTAAGACTTTAGCTAATCTTCATGAAGCATCCAAGGGATATGATCCACCAGAAAATTCAAAGTTAAAAAGTGATCTTGGCAGATGGCCTCATTTAATAGAGAAGAGGATTAAATCTTTGGACAAGATGAGGGAGATGGTAAGAAAAAAGAGCATAAAAAGCGATTTTGATATGCTATATTTGAAGTCTATGGAATTTTATAAGGAAATTGGAAAGAAATCATTGCAAGTTTTAAATGAATCGGATTATTATGAATTATGCATGATTGCAGAAAATGAAAAGAGCTTTTGTCACCATGATTTTACTTATCATAATATAATTCTAAGCAATAATATGGATGTACATGTCATAGATTTTGATTATTGTAAGAGAGAAGTTAGAACTTTTGATATAAGTAATTTTATGATAAAGGTTCTAAAGAGAGTTGAATGGAATATCGAATTTGCCATGGCTATTATAGATTCATATAATTCAGTATCTAAATTGAGGGACACAGAATATAAAGTATTATATGCATATCTTGAGTTTCCACAAAGATATTGGAGGCTTGCAAATAGATATTACTATAATGAAGTGAATTGGGGACAAAGTACATTTGCTAGTAAACTGGAGTCTATAATAAATGAGAAGGAAAAATATTTAGATTTCTTGGAAAAGTTTAAGAATGAATATAAAATATAATAAGCATAAATTCAAGTGGAAAAGCTGCCTTATAAATAATTAAAAAAATTATTTAAAAGGCAGTTTTCTGCTGTGCTTAGAATTAAATAAGAATATATGATTAAACATAAAAGATGAGTTGATGAAAAATATTCAAGGCAACCTTGGACCTGTTATTTATTTTCATGTGCCTAA
>NZ_LZZL01000078.1:0-28622 GCF_002006495.1 Clostridium sp. BL-8 | reverse complement strand
CTGACGCAAAATATGCGTCGCATCTTTGGTCTATTATTTTCTTTCATGTGCCTTAAACCCTTACATTGTTTCTTAAAATGTAAAATTATTATTGCAATATATATTTTTAGTAATTCAAATTTAACTGCTACAATTAAATAGTAGTTAATTATAGAGGTGAAATATGTCTAAATCAATTTCGAGAAATGCAATATTTAATGCAATATTAAACTTATTTAATATAATACTACCGATATTGGTAATTCCAAGTGTTTCTAGAGCAATAGGAACTGAATTATATGGATATATGGGATATGGAGATTCCTTAAATAATTACTTTTCTATATTCGCAAGTTTTGGTATATATACATATGGACTAAGAGAGATAAGCAGAGTCCGTGATGATAAAGTTAAACTTAAGCAAACTTTTACTAGCTTATTTCTTTTAACAACAATAACAAATATTTTATCAACTATAGTGTATATGGCATTTGTAGCATTTTCTTATAAGGGTCAGCCTTATCTTTACACATGTATAATTCTTGGATTGAATCTAGCGTTTAACCTCTTTTATGTAGAATGGGTTAATCAGGCCTTAGAAAACTATGATTTTATTACTATTAAAACTATGATAATTCGAATCGTTAGTTGTGTTATAATCATATTTTTAGTACGAAGTAAGGATAATTATTTGTTTTACCTATATGTTGTGGTAATAACTAATTTTCTAAATAATATAGTGAGCTTCATTTACATAAAAAAGAAAATAAAATTTGATTTTTCTGATTTACGCTTTAAAAAACATTTAAAACCAATGATTTATGCTGTAATACTTTCTAATGTTGGAGTATTATATACACAGTTTGATAAATTTATGATAAAAGCAAGTATCGGAACTACAGATGTGGGTTATTATTATATGGCACAAAGGATTATTAATATAGTTAATACATTATTACTTACATTAGTTACTGTTACTATGCCAAGATTATCAAACTATCTTGGAAATGACTCAGAAGAACAGTATTTAGTGCTTCTTAAAAAAGTTTCAAAGATATATTTTCTAATCTTATTCCCTTCATCTATTGGAGTATTCTGTTTATCAGATGAAGTAATAGGAATATTTGGTGGAAGTGAATATGCAGCTGTAATCCCAGTAATGAAAGTCTTTGCAATGTATATGTTAAGTTTAGGCATACAAAATATTATATCTAATCAAATCATCTATTTATATCAAAGAGAAAGAGATGATTCAATATTAATATTTATAGGTGGAATTATAAACTTAATATTTAAGTTTATATTAATATACATAGGTGACTTCACAATCGTGACAGCCATAGGTACAACTCTTATAGCAAATATAATAGTTATTTATATGCAATATATGCTCGTTAAAAAAGTAATAAAATTAAATATAAGCTTGTTTAATTTCAGTAACTTAAAATATCTTTTATATTCATCGGCGTTTATTCCAATAACTATTTTTATAAGAAGCCTTACTAGTAATATCTTATATATATGTGTTGCAACTGTAGCTTTATGCAGCATTGTTTATATGGTTATTCTTCTAATGACGAAAGATGATCTATTTTTTGAAATAGTTAATAAGATGAAAAGAAAATTAGGCATGTGAAAAAAATTAAGAACTTTCTAGTTCCCGGTTTCATTCACTTTCTTAACTTAAAAAATCCTACAACTTCCCAGGAATTCAAAAAGGTGCGGAATAACGAGTTATTCCACACCTTTAATTATCTATTCCTCTTTACTCAACTTTTGCAAGCTCCAGAACCTTTTCACTTTCTTCTTCCGATGCTTTTGCTACAAAGTATACTCCACCCATAACCATCAAGCTGCATATAATTGTCTTTAAGCTTAATTGAGTTCCATTAATTAATAAGTCTAATATAATTGAAAAAACAACATATGTTACATTTAATCCCATAGCTTTTGTTGCTCCAATTTCATGAATTGATTGATAATAGAATAAATATGATAATGTTCCTGATAACGCGATTGCTATAACTGCCCAAAGTGCATTTGTTTTTAATACCTCAAGGCTAATTCCTATTCCGCCCATAACCGGAACTATTAACGCAGCATAAACAACCCCTGATGTTAATTGTCTTATCTGTAATGCAGATTCTGCTGATACTTCATCATCTTTCATTCCAATTGCGCATATAACAGATTCACTTCCCCAGCCTACTACACAAACCATAGCACATATAAATCCTACCATATTAATTCCTGAGTCACTTGGTGAATATCCAACTATACATATTCCAACAACTGCAACTATTAATCCAACCCAGCCTTTTTTAGTAATTTTTTCTTTTAATATGAAATATGCTAAGACTGCTCCAAATGCAGGATATATTGATGATACTATTGCTGTATAAGAAGGTCCTATATACTTAACCGCAAGTACATATCCTGTCATCCCTATAGGTCCCCCCATAAGTGCTGCTAAAGAGACAACTAAAGCACTTTTAGTTTTCATTGCTTTAAATAAAGGTCCTAATTGTTTTTTAAATGCAAGATATATAAATGTCCATATTGCTGAAAATGCATCATGAAAACATGCTGTTATTACTGGTGCTAGAAATACTGCCTTATCTGAACCAGTAAATGGATTCATAGCAAGTACTATTGCCATGAGTACTGTATCTATTCCCCAAGTTACTGCTGATCCTATTCCAGTTAATACACCCATCTTATAATTCTTTTTATTACTTTCCATTAAAAATCCCCCTTATGTATTTATTTCTTAATTTTTTAGATGTTTACTTTTTTACTTAATTAATTCCTTTTAAATTTCATCAGTTAATTTTGTTCATATTTTCTAAGTTCATTTTGTGAACAACATTATATTACCATCGTTCAATGTTCATGACAATATGTTCACCAAAAAAATAAGCTAGTATTCTCTAAATTTTAATTTTAAATATCAAGATATAAAAATAAAAAAATTAGATACATATTGCCCATGATGCAATCATATCTAATTTTCTTATATTTATAATTTAAGTGTTCGTTTTAAATATTCTAAATCTTCCAAAGAATCTATCTCAAAGATATCATTTGATTGTATTTTTTCAATGTATACATCCATATCCTCGAGGTTATCTACAGCAATACTATCCCAATATAAATCTCTAAAGTCCCCTTTATTTATAGTTTCTTCTACCTTTTCTGAAATAAGCATCCCGTCTCTGGCTGTCCAAAATGATGCTCCTGACATTATAAAATCAGGCTTATCTCCTTCTTTTCCTATTTCAACATTGTGTATTCTATTACTCTCATCATATTTTAATATCCACTCACCTGTTATATTTTCCTTGCAGGCCGAATAATATATTGATGTGCTTGGCTTAGTCTTTGGTAGAAAATTTCTAGTAATATAATTATCTGCATCAATAACAAATGCATCTTTTAAATATTGTCTAACTAAATACATGGTATAGATGTTATTATAAACATCATACTTATCATTAATTACTTTGATTAAATTATATTTTTTAACTATAGGATCAAATTTTTCATGTAAATAACCTGTTAATACTATAATTTCCTCAATTCCAATTTCCTTTAAATTTATTATCTGTCTTTCCAGTAAAGACATTCCATTAACTTCTATTAAAGACTTTGGAGTATTTTCAGTTAATGGTCTTAATCTAGTTCCCATTCCTGCTGCCATTAAAATTGCTCTCATATTACACCTCGAGTTCAGCTAACTGTTTTAAGTATTCTTTTGCTCTATTATATCTATCTATTCCATAAGTACCAAAATCATCACCTTCAGCTTCTTTTACTAATGTCCATACTGCCCATAATGTATCTTGGCATATTTGATGGATTAATAATCTTCTTCTTGAATTCTTATCTGCTTCTTTTCCATTAAAATATAATCTAAACATTAACTCAATATCATCTTCTGAGAATTCATTTTCTAAGGATAAAGCAGCTAAATCCCACATATCATCATTAATCCCGCTATACTCCCAGTCTATTAAATAAATTCTTCCTTGTGTATCTTTAACAAAGTTTTCTGAAACTAAATCATTATGAGAGGGTACAAATACTCTATCACATTTCTTTAATTCTTCTTCAAGAGCCATTACTTCTGATCTTACTTCATCATAATCTTCAAAGAAACTTCCATTATCACTTTTTAAGATATTTTCATATTTTTCAAGTTCTCTGAACACATTAAATTCATTATCCATATGGAAATCATCACATTCATGTAAATTTCTTAAGATTGTTGTAACTTGTTTTAAATTTTCTTCTTTTTTAATACTTCTATGAGTCAAAGTTTCCGCATTTTCTATAAACTTTGATATTTTAACTCCAGTTTCAAGATTAAAGTAAGGCACTTCAACATTATATCCTTTTTCAGAAGCAATTGCAGAGTTAAACATCTCTGTACTTCTATTTATCATCTGCTCCGTTCCAGCACCTGCAACTCTTAGAATAAATCTTTCACCTTTAACACAGATTCTATAGTTTTTATTAGTCATACCACCAGCTGGTACAACTTCTGTAATATCTTCATCATTAACCTTTAATGAATCGCGAACAATAGCTTTTATGCTGTTCATTTCATAACTAAGTTCTCTTCTTCTTATTGTTGGATATAAATAATTTTTAATTTTTTCATATTCCTTTGCAGTATCTGCATCGCCCCAGGCAAGGTCATCTATTTTAACAAATCCTATATTATAATTTCTAGCTACATCTAATAATACATATTCATAGTTTAAATACGGATTAACATTTCCTTTAAATTCTTCAAGCATCATTGTATATAATTTATAAGAAATCTTAGTAAGCCCTATCATTTCTCCATCAATTCTATTAAATTGATGAATATCTTTTGACATTTTAAATAAATGATTATCCCTTATTTCAACAAAAGCTTCATCCCCAGAACCACTTTCATTAGTAAAAAGTATGCAGTCATGATTAGGGCTTTCTGCTAATTCCTTAATCGCTCTCTTTTCAAAGATCAAATCATTTTCTATAAGTAAAAAGTCATCATCAATATAATCTTTTGCTAAAGATAATGAATGCATAGTACCTGTCCATTTGTATGTATCGCTCTTAACTAAAGCAATGTTTTTACTATTTTTAAAATATTCCTCATAACGTTGACTTTCATAACCTGTTACTATAACAATTTTAGTTATCCCATTTTCTTTTAGAATATTTAAGGTTCTGTCTATTAACTTAAAGTCTTCAATTTCAAGCATTCCTACAGGCTTTCCAAACTCTTCTGCTCTACCTGCTGCAAGTATTACAGCCTGTTTCACAATCTTTCTTTCTGCTTCATGAAGCTTTAATCTAGTATTTTTTGCAGATGCAATATTTTCTTCTAGAAACTTCATTCCTTTTTCAGTAACTTTATACAAGGTTCCCCTGTTATTTGTTATTCTATCTATAAATCCGTCCATTGTAAATTCTTTTAAAACCGCATTAACCTTACCTAGAGATATATTGGTTCTTTTCGCTAACTCTCTTTGATTAATATTAAAGTTATCATTTAACGTCTTTAAAATCTCTATTCTATCCTCTAACATATTTTAGCTCCCCCTTTTGTTTGGCATATCAAAAAAAATAATGCCACGCATCATCAGATGCTTGTTACTTTGATTTATATGCCTGCTATACACTTCAATGTTCGAATTTTGAACTATAACTATTATATTCCTTGAAATTATGGATGTCAATAAGTCACATGAAAATAAATACATTCCATAAAATCAATTCACACTTGTATAGTTTACAATTTACAATTTAAGATAAAAACGATATATTTTCTTTGAAAATATCTTTAAAAAAATCACTGAAACGGATTTTCTGCTTCATTGTAAATTTTTCATAAAAAAACAGAATTGATATTAAAAATAATATCAATTCTGATCCTCTATTTTTTAAGCTGTAACAGTACCATCTTGTCCAAAAGTATAATTTTTATCATCCACAAACATAGTTTGATTTACTACCATTTGACCATTTGGAGTAAAGTAATACCATTTTCCATTTAAATATAACCAGCCTTTATGCATTACACCATTTAACCCTAAGTAGTACCACGTATTATTTAAATTAATCCAACCTAATTTCATTTCTCCAGTTGTCGGATCTAAATAATAAGATTGTCCAGTTGCACTATCAACTTTCCAGCCTGATGACCGATATCCTGAACTATTTAAATAATAATACTTTCCACCAGTAGTTATCCAAGCGTCTTTAACTTGTCTATGATTTTTATCAAAATACACCGGCTTTCCATTTACTGTTCCCCATTCGTCATATTTAGTAGTATCAACCCAGCAATTATAATACTCATCATAATATTGATCATCATAAGACGAATCATCACCGCTACCTTGCCAGCTAGTAGAATCTGTTCTATATACTTCTAGAGTATAAGTTTTAGTTTCTGTTCCATCCTGCGATGTAACTACTATCTCAATCTCAGTTTTTTGAGATCCTCTTAGATTAACAGTTACTGGACCATCTGCTGCTTCATCACCATTTACTGTAACTGTCGCATTAGAATCCTTAGGCACTGGAGTTACAGTAATACTAGTAGTATCTTGACTTACACGTACCGTAGTCGTACTTTCTGCTGGATCAAATTTATAATCTCCTGTGTTAAGAATTACATTTTCTAAATCTGCATTATTACTTTTTGTATTGTTCTGAATTATAAGAGTATATGTTCTCGTAGTAATTCCATCTTGCGCTGTAACAACTATATTAACTGTCGTTTTACCATCCGTATCCAGCGCTATTTCGTTTTCTTCACCAGAAGTTAAAGTATCTGATTCATTTGTATCTTTAACAGTTGCCACAATAGATTTAACATTACTATCAGTGGCTGTTGCACTTATTTTAGCAGTTGTAGCACCTTTATCTACAGTCACTGTATAATCATATTCAGTACTTGAAAATCCACTATTTCCATCGCTGTCTTTTAAGGTAATCCCCTTAACTTCCAAATCGCTTAAGGAAGCATCTGCTGAACTGCTGCCACCATCCCCAGGTGAAGTATCTGAGCTATCATAGTGTTCAGGCAAATAAAATACATACGTATCCCCTACTGCATAACTTGCAGCTGCTCCGGTAGTGGAATTATAATAAGCCTGAACTACCATTTTCTTAGCACCGCTGTCTAAGGTAACATCATAATCATCGCCACTCTCACTAACCGTTGCATTATAAAGAGCATTACTTTGTGTTCCTTTTGCAAGCCAGATTTTCAAATATTCATTATTACTAGTTTGTCCTGACAAAGTCACTTTGACTTTATTAGAATCTGTAGTATATAAATCGTACGTACGTCTTGATGTATTAAAGCTAACTTCACCATTATCTGCCTTAGTCACACCTGGCTGAGTCAAATAAGTTGAATCTGTAGAACTATCTCCATCAAAAGCTAATCCCATATTAAATTGAGATTGGTTTGTATCTATATTAACATTTAAAATATATCTTGCTACTATTACTGAAGATGATGTTAAACTTCCACCATTTCCATTATTATAGACAGTAACGTATATTATATTATTTGAACCCGCATCAAAATTAACGTATTGCTTTCCATTACTAAGTATTGAAGGTGCAATTTTATTTGCTCCACTGGAATCAGTATAGTGATTTTCTACAGTATATGCCATGGTCCGATCGCTTGCAGCTTTACCATTATCCACATAGAGCGTAGGATCTATACTTACTGTACCAGCTTTTTGGCTTATATATACGTTACCTGTATATATATTATAAGAATTTGTAGAATCCTTCGTAACATTAAATACTTTACCTATATATGCTTTTACACTATCATCATCTGCATATTCACCTTTTGTTATTCCTGCATTATACATACTATAATCTTTATTTGAATCTACAGTATTATATCTAATTTCTATAGCATATACCTTTGAAATATTTACAGTACTGGTTGAACTATTTGCTGTTGAATTTATCTTAACCATAATTAACTCTGAATCTGTCAGTCTTTCCAAATCACCAGATATTGCACTTCCGTTAATCTGATAATCTATACCTTCAGTAAGTTCTGTCCCATTCTTATAAACTGTTGAGTTACTTAAATTTATTCCACTATCAAAAGTCATAACATATTTCAATGCTGAAGTCGAGTCAGGTACATCGAAAGTATATCTTAATGGTACCCCAGAATCTGCATTTACTGTCGTATTATATAAAAATGGTAATGCATTATTTTCATTTGCCGTAGTATCATTAACAGTATCATCACTATTAAAATATGAAGCAGTTCCAGTATAAGCTTTAAAAAGCATAGACTTTATTTTATTTGTAGTATAACTCGTTCCACTACAAATTGTTATTGTGCCACCATCATATGTTGTTACAACTGGAGCCTCTGGTGTCGCTACTCCTGTTATAGTAGTATTTCCATTTGCATCTGTTGTAGTTGTAGTTGTATAATCAACTGTTTGTGTTGTTACTACTACTTGATATGATATCTTGTTAATACCAAGTGGTAACCCCTTTATTGCCTCACCAATTCTTGGTATTGTCGAAGATGCAAGGTTTGGAGCACTTGAAATTGTTATTCCTAAATCTGCCAACGCTGCCTGACCTGCTGTTGTAGTACAGCTTATATCGTTTATAGATAATATTTGTACGCTTTGAGCTATAATACCTGTTTGAGTTGCCTTATTTGTCTCAACTTGTTTAACAAGATCAGGCTCAGTTAAATCCTGAACTGTTATATCATATGCTCCGGTCGTACCAGTATCGGCATAAATTGTCTCAGGATTACTTCCACTGGTATCTGTTGTAGGCGTTATTGGCGTTGAACTCCCATCAACACTCACTTGTATTGCCGTTGCTGTACTTGTAGTTGCTGCATTAGCTGCTTGCCCAATAAATTCAGCAGGAAAAAATGATATTATACTTGTAAACACAACTAATAGCGCCATTACCCTTTTTTTCATTTTCTTCATTAATTGTCACCCTCCTAAATTGCAAAATTTATAACATACTTCTAAACGTTGACTTCATTATTTTGATTTATCTTATCATATTAATTTATTATTTTTTAATACATATTCTTCTTGATTATTATAATAAATTAAAATGCTATAATAATATACATTCGATAATAACTTATCTATACTACATTTTAAATATCGAACCATTTATTTTTAACTTTAGGATCTTAGATACATTAAATGAATTTATCATTCTATTTTCCATTAAAATTATCAATTAACTATTTCTTCTTTAGTTTATTTTGCACTTAATATAAAAAATCCTCATCTAAATATAATTTAAATACATACTTAGAGAAGGATTTCTCAGGTAATACTCTATATTTTTTTACTTTTTAAAATGAATATTTTATCCTATGATTTTGCTTTAAACGTATTTTTACACCTAGGACATGTAATGGATATTTTTCCTTGCCCTCTTGGTACCCGTAATTTTTGTTTGCAATTCTTACATACAAAATACTTATGTGTTTTCATATCTTTTATTTTATTTAGTTTATGTTTTACCCAATCCAATGCACGATTTTTTATTATTATATATTTATAGTTTTCTTGTTGACGTTTATATATATTTTTCGAAAAAATTCTTAATAGACAAATAACTGCTGGAATATATGCTATTATTGCTAAAATCGATAAATTCCTCGGCAAAAAGTTTGTTAAAATTAACAGTATAAAAGATAATACAAGGAGAGCCCTTGACAGCTGATCTCCACCATACCTTCCATACATCATTTTTTTGAACCATTCCATAATTCCACCTCGTTCTTTTGGTTATAATTTTAATTATCAACTATTACTATAATGCGTTAAGCTACTTTAATCAATATATATTAATATTGAGCTTATAACAATAAATATATTCTACTTTTGCTATACTTGAGTGTATATCAAATAAAAAAAATTATAGAAATTTTGTTTAATAGAAATTTTGAACTAACTTCTTGAAAGTAGTTAATGGAGAGTTATTCAACTTTTGCTCTCCTAATGAAATTAGGATCATACAAATTTGATACAACTCTCCATCTAATACTTTTTATGTGAAATTTTCATAGTCCTACATAATAAACATGTATCTCTTTTTTATTGAAACACCTTTAAGTCCAGTTTAAATGTTCTGGATATCTGTAATTAAATATTAGCTGCGATAACTTCTGCTATTGCTTGAGCTACCTTTTGCTGTCTCACTGGATCTGCACATCTTATCGCTTCTTCTTTATTTGTTATAAATCCAACTTCAACTAATACAGCTGGCATGTTGGTATTTCTGCATACAAATAAGTTTTGTTCTTGGCCTCCTCTGTTATTTAAATTAAGTTTGTTTGCAATGTTGTTATTTATGAGGGTAGCCATTTGTTTACTTTTTTCTATTCTAACATTATCTAATTTACCACCAAAACTAGCATCTTGATTCTCAGAACTATAAAGTGATAATACTCCTTGCGCTGTATCATCAGCTGAATTATGATGTATGCTTATAAAGAAATCTGCATTTGAACCATTCGCTATATTAACTCTATGGTTAAGACTATCCATTAACGAACCATAGGAAGGCGTCTCACCCAAATTTCTTGTCATTATTACATTATATCCTCTATTTTTAAGCTCTGTTTTTAACTTATCTGCAACTTGCATGTTTAAAACTGTTTCACTGTAGGTTACTCCATCAATAGTGCTTTCAGCCCCATAATCATTACCATAATCATGACCTGGATCTATTACAATTGTCTTACCTTTTGCCGAATTACTATTTCCTGATGTTGAGCCAGGTTTTGAATTATCTTCATCAGTTTGACTTGATAGATTCTTTCTTTTACCATCAGCTCCAATTTTATATCCGTCAATTGTAGTATTAGTAATCAATTTTCCTGATGCTGCATCTAAGTAATAGTAATCTCCATTAGATGAAACCCAGCCTGTTACCATTGCCCCGCTGTCTTTTAAATAATACCAAGTTCCTTTGATATTGATCCAGCCTTTTGCCATTGCTCCATTATCATATAAATAATAATAGTTTCCACCATCTGTAATCCAATCCGTTGCCATACTTCCATCACTATTAAAGTAATACCAGTAATTATTTATTTGTTTCCAGCCAGTTAGCATTAAACCACCGTCATTAAACATATAGTTTTTATTGTCTATCTTCTTTAGACCAGTTACCATACTTCCATCACCTTGAAGGAAATACAAAGCATTATTTTCTTTGAACCAACCAGTCTTTATTTTTCCACCATTCTCAAAGTAATACCACTTATCATTCAACTTGGCCCATCCAGTATTAGTTGCCATAACTCCTGAACTTTTCAAATAATAAAGATTTGAACCATCATATTGAATTCCAGTACCCATAGCCCCTGAATCAGTTAAAAAGTACCAATCATTGTCTAATTGCTTCCAGCCTTTCGCCATAGCACCTGACTTGTCTAAATAATACCAGCTGTCATTATCATAAACCCATCCAGCTGCCATTTTCCCATCGTCTTTTAGATAATACCAATTGCCATCTGGATTAATCCACCCAATTGCTTTTGTATTATCTGATTTATAATAATACCAAGCTCCATTTTCATTCTTCCATCCAATAGTTGATGTTATGTTCGTTTTGCCTCCACTAATTGTATTTCCGCTCTGAGGCTTATTTTCTGCGACAACCTCTGATACATTTAGCCCACTTGGTTTGCTTTCAGGTGTCCCCGGGTTTGGGACTGAATTTGATGTACTACCCGAGTTACTGCTATCAGAACTACCATCATCTTTTGGATAATCTACTCCGGCATAATCTAATAAATCTTCATATAGTTCAATTAATTCGTCACCATATGTAGTGCTTGGAGCCCATTTAGCACCTAAAGAACTTATTGTAGCTGCTGTCCCCTTAATAGTTGTAAATTGTCTTTGATCATAACTATCATCCTTTGGATATCCTTTAGCCCCCGCATATAAAGCTAAATGATCCAAATGTGCTTGTACACCTTCATCCCAATTATCAAATTTCTCATGAGCATTAGGATCAGTATCACTTCCACCAGCAGCAGTTTTAAGCCCACATGGGTTATGGTAACTTTCATCTAAAACCCCTCCAAATTTTCCAAACCCAGTTTCTTTTGCAGCTTGAACATATGCAATTGCTGGATTAACTTTCCCATGGTCTTTAGAATATTCAAAGTATAAATCTGCCAAACCTACAAACGTTTCCGTTGCCCCTTTTGATTTTGCCCACTTTTCAGCCTGCTTTACAGTGACTTTAGTATCTGAAATTATTTTAAAATCAGTAGTTGCTGCTTGTACACCTAATGTCGGAATAAAACTTAATACCATTGCAAAAGCCAAAACAAAGGTAGTAAATTTCTTTTTAATATTCAAAATAGTCTGACACCTCCTTATATTAAATATTAACAAAAAACGCCATGGCATTAAAGCTAATTTTTTTAAATATGCACTTTATTTATAATAATTTTACATTTAACTTTCACTTTTCCAATTATTCGTACCCACATGACTTTTTTATTTATAATTCTACTAAAATGATATATACCATTAATATGGAGCCTCCATATTAGAACTTTCCATCGAAAATTTCATAAGTCCTGCGGAATAAAAATATATACGATTTCACTAAGCCACCACATAAGTTTAACTTTAAAGTATTTATATGCAAAATAAAAAGAGAGCCTGTTTCATGCTCTCTTTTAGTGATTATGGCGTCCTTTCCTACAGTTTTCAAGGTCATTCCTGCAATTATTAAGATTATCCATCATATTATCAACCATTTTGTCTGTAAGGCACATTTGATTACACATTAATTTGTCATTCATACTTATTAAATAACAAATAAAGTTTTGATTAGTAAATGCATATAGAAATAGTAATATCATTACTAATCTGCAAAATACTGCTCCCTGATTCCCTACAACCATTGTAGACAGCGTTAAATCATTTAATGGATTAGACGCGTTATCACCCAAAGTATTGAAATCTGAATCACAACAGTCACAGTTACTCATTTTCTTTCTCTCCATGTACGAAAGTATTATATATTATAATAATATGATTATTAATACTTTTTGCTACCATAAAAAAATATATATTACAAAAAATGACTACAAACACTAAAATCAGTTAAAAGTTATAACTCTTAACTAGAATTAGTCTTCGCTCTTCCCTACTGCTGATAAAATTAATCCTTTATTATGTTCTAAAGCCCAGTTGATGCCCCAGTCATTTTGGAATATAAGAAGATTTCTATCCTTAAAATCTTTAACTTTCTTAGTATCAGAAGTTAAATTTAAGGTATCCATATCAACATCCTTATTTTCTATCCATCTTACAAATCTGTAGTCTAATCTATCCATCTTCACATCAACATTATATTCACTATTTAATCTATATTCTAACACTTCAAATTGGAGTACACCAACGACTCCAACTATAATTTCTTCCATTCCAATATGGATTTCTTTAAATACTTGAATTGCTCCTTCTTGAGCAATTTGAGAAACACCTTTTATAAATTGTTTTCTCTTCATAGTATCCACTGGCCTAACTCTTGCAAAATATTCTGGAGCAAAAGTTGGAATACCTTCGAATTTAAATTTCTTTGATGGCATACATAAAGTATCTCCAATTGAAAATATACCTGGATCAAATACACCAATTATATCTCCTGCATAAGCCTCTTCAACAATTTCTCTATCTTGAGCCATAAATTGTTGTGGCTGGGCTAGCTTTATCTTCTTTCCACCCTGCATATGATATACATCTTCACCTTTATTAAACTTACCTGAACAAATTCTCATAAAAGCAATTCTGTCTCTATGTGCCTTATTCATATTCGCTTGAATCTTAAATACAAAAGCAGAGAACTTATCTTCAAATGGATCAATAGTTCCTGCGTCTGATTTTCTAGCAAGTGGTGATGTAGTCATTTCCAAGAAATGTTCTAAGAATGGCTCTACACCAAAGTTAGTTAATGCCGATCCAAAAAATACTGGAGTTAATTCTCCACCACGTACAGCATCTAGATCTAGCTCATCACCAGCAATATCTAGAAGTTCAATATCTTCCATTAACTTATCATGAAGGGCATCACCTAAAATATCTCTAAACTTAGGGTCATCTGGTGAACCTTCTATTGTTTCAACTTCGTTTTGACCATGATTTCCACCATTAAAAGCTATAATTCTGTTATTATCTCTTTCATATACCCCTTTGAATTCTTTACCTGAACCAATTGGCCAATTCATAGGGTAAGTTTTAATTCCAAGTTCATTTTCAATATCATCTAACAATTGAAATGGATCTTTAGCTTCTCTATCCATCTTATTTATAAATGTAAATATTGGCATTTCCCTTAAAGCTGCAACATGGAATAATTTTCTTGTTTGATCTTCTATACCCTTAGCTGCATCCACTACCATAACTGCTGAATCTGCAGCCATAAGTGTTCTATAAGTATCTTCTGAGAAGTCTTGATGCCCAGGAGTATCTAATATATTAATGCAGTGATTGTTGTAATTAAACTGCATAACTGAAGAAGTTACTGAAATACCTCTCTGCTTTTCAATCTCCATCCAGTCTGAAACCGCATGTTTTGAGGCCTTTCTTGCCTTAACAGAACCTGCAAGCCTAATAGCTCCTCCATATAATAAGAATTTTTCTGTAAGCGTAGTTTTACCTGCATCAGGGTGAGATATTATCGCAAAAGTTCTTCTTTTTTCAATTTCTTTTATATAATCAGCCAAATCTAAATCCTCCTAATTTAATCAATTTACAGTTCACAATTTACAGTTTACAATCAAGGATGAAATCGCTTTGTGATTTCTTTAATTTTTTTGTGAAGTTCTATGAACTTTTCTCCTTAATTATTACTTATAATTTGCCGACTGTTACTTGAACTAGTATTGATAAATTTATTATTAAAGTATTTATAAAAATCTCAGCTACATTGGAATAATTCCTCCTATTCAATGTATCATTAATAAAATTCATTTAGTGATATTAGTATTGTATATTATTTAATCATTCTACTATTATTCGCAATATTTCATACGTTATATTAACTAAGCTATTATATCATAACCAATAAGTTATGTATACTTCATCTCTCTTCTCTTGTCAGCTTAGAAAAAAAATCGATTTTAGGTAGCAATTACTTTTATAATTAAAAGCATTAAATTGGATTTTCTCAATCTATTTATAAAATTTATAAAAATATTTTCAAAAAAGGTACCAAATACCCTTTTTGAAAGTGTATAATATTATGATGGGTAATTAAAGATATTTATCCTTAATTATCCTATTAGCAATTCTTTTTGAGGAAAGGGCCCTAAATCAAATTTATTTTATTGCGTATCATAGTAATTAAATTAAAAAATATTTTAATCTAATTACTATTATAATTTTATATTTTATGTGAAAAGGGAGGACTACTATGATTAAAAGAAGTTTTAAACTTACAGCCTTATTGGTTGCAGCCAGTTCAATTATGACATTAGTACCTGCTATGGCAGATACTTCTAGATTAGATACTAAAGATGGTACCATCACAAATGCAATAGCATATAAAGATGGTAAATACGTATATCAAGGCTACAAGAGTGATGATGATGATGATTCCATTTACTACAATGATGGAAGTAAAGACAAAGAATTAGATGATGTAGACGATGCTGATCTTAATACAACATACGAAGATAAATACGCATTTACTAATGATGGCTCAGATCAATATTTAATTGATTTGACTAATGGATCTGTAACTGATGATGACACTCCATTAGATGATGCAGATACTGCTGCAACAAAATTACAAACTAAATTAAAGAAAACTGATAGATATGGTGATAATTTAAGTCTAGATGCAACAAATACATTTAATAATGGTGATTCTATTGATGATAGCCAATTAGTGACTATACCAGGATCTAAGTTTGGTGATAGCTGGTATGCTTATGATGTCACAACAAATACATCAGATTCCCAAAAATACTTAGCTCAGTATACTAATACAAGTGGTGTAAAAAATGGACACTTATATGGATTTACTGATGCTTCTGGCAAATATATTGATGCTTCTTCAACAGCTAATATATATGCTTATAGTACAAAGCAAGGAAAAATGGTTAAAATTGAAGATTATAGTAACAACTATGATGATAAAGACAGTGACAGCGGTCTATTAGCTACATTGATTCAACAGCCAGTTGCTTTAACTCAAGATAAGGATTATATTTATGCTTTAGTTACAGTAGCTATAACTGATACTGCAACAAATGCTGTGCCTACTGGTGCAACTACTACTACAGCTTCAGTTTATGTTGATGGAGCTTCTGGAAACCAAGCAACAACAACTGTACGTACCTACATCCAAAAAATCTCTAAAGCACAAGGAGAGCAAAAAGATGATGCTTATCTTCCAAAAACTGTAGAATCTTACGAAGTTGGTAATAGTAATGATGAATATGACTGCGGAGATGCTTCAGATGCATATGATGCAATTCTAGCTGCTATAAATGATGCTAACACTGTATCAAACTTAGTATCTGTAAAACAAAAAGATGTCTTCGGAAGAGTAGATGATAATGGAATAGCTAAACCACTATTTACTACAAACAATGGTAACTTGGTTGCTATTAAAGCAACTGATGATGAGATAGATGCAGTAACTTTAAAATTCAAAAAAGATAAATTAAAATTTGATAAAATATTACCTGGATACAAAACTGCTGATGCAACCACTACTTCAGCTTCTGCAGTAGGATTTGATAAAAGCACCAAGGTAGATGCATATCTTGTTGAAAAAGACTCTGATGACAGTGTAGATATTGATACAGATTCAAATAATGATGCTTATAAAGCTTATGATATTGATGTAGATGGAAATGTATGGGTAGTTGCAGATGGAAAGATCTACGAATATAAAGCTGGTGGAGATATGACTAAGGTTTATACTTGTGATTCTTCATTAGATGCAATAAGTGTTTATGATGAAAATAACTTAGTCGTTTGGGAAAATAGCGGCGATATTTACACAAGTGTTCATGAAGGGGAAACAGCACCTGCTACACCTTCTACACCTGCTAAAGTTGGCTGGGATCAATTAGCTGATGGAAGCTGGAATTTATATAATGCAGCTGGAATAAAAGTTGTAAACAACTGGGCTAACATTGGTGGAGCTTGGTATTTCTTCGATACGAATGGAACTATGGTAGTTGGCTGGCAATATATAAATGGAGCGTGGTATTATTTTAATCCAATTTCTGATGGTACTAGAGGTGCTATGAAAACTGGATGGATAAATGACAATGGCACTTGGTATTATTTAAACCCATCTGGAGCTATGGCTACTGGATGGATAAATGATAGCGGTACTTGGTATTACTTGAAATCTTCTGGAGCTATGGCTACCGGATGGATATATGATAATGGTTCTTGGTATTACTTATATACTTCTGGAGCTATGGCTGCTAATACAACAATTGATGGATACAGATTATCTTCAAGTGGTGCTCTAATATAAGCTTTGCTTAAAAAGCATTAAATAATAGTATTTATAATTTGTACAAGCTTTTTTAAACAATTCCTAAATTTATTATATACGAGAGTTTAAAGTAAAACTAAGTTACTTTAAACTCTCTTTTTACTTAATAGTTAATTCCTACTATCAAGTTAATAACAAATTTCATTTACAACTTAATATGCAAAAAAAGATACTACTTTGCAAAATATCACATAATAGTATCTTTATATTAAATTAATTACTTATACTAGAAGTTGTATCTTCTTCCCATTGAGCATATAAAGTAATGTCCTTAGTTACTTTTATCGTATCTGAATAATCGTAACTTGTTCCATCACCATCTGATTTAGTATTCCATTCAACAAAAGTGTATCCACTCTTTGTAGGTTTATATAAAGATATTACTGTTCCATCATCAACAGTTTTTGACCTTAATAATTCATCATCTGAGTCATTTGCATCAGGATCTTTAAATTTAACTTTATACTGTGCTACGTGTGTTTTACCATCTGATGGTATTTCATCTGACATTGAAGCATTTTCATTAATAATCTGGCTTGGTACATATGGAATAGTGCTGTTTCCATTATAATCAAAGGCTTTAGTTGGAGTTAATACATTACTTCCTATAAGCACTCCCTTATCATCAAAATTGTAAAGCTGCCCATTTAATACGCATTGACCTTTTTGCATTGCTCCACTAGCTGTGAAGAAATGAATTTTTCCTTCTATTTGAATAGCTCCTGTCTGCATTGCTCCACTTAAATCTGCATAATACCACTGACCATTATCTTGAATCCAGCCTGTTCTCATTTGACCGAGTCCATCAAAAAAATACCATATACCATCTATTTGTCTCCATCCTGTAGCATAACCATATCCTTCTGTATAACTCCAAGCACCATTATAATTCTCAATCCACTCGGCTGAAGCCTTTATAGGTGTTAATGCAATTAGTGAAAGAAGCACTACGTTGCCTGCAATCAGTTTTTTTAAATAAGTATTCTTCAATTTAGCTCCTCCTATAGAATTATTAAATAAAACAATTATTATAAATTTATTATTTTTTCTTTAGTCTTATATTGTTTTTTAGATTATATGAATTTACTTCACTGTTACTTGCTTTGTTTTACTTACTCCTGATCCATCATTAGCAGTTGCTGTTACATTTACTGTTCCAGCAGTTCCTCCAGTTAATACTCCATCACTATTGATTGTCGCACTGCCTGTTCCAGAAGTTACAGACCAAGTTACTGATGTATCGCCTGCATTACTTGGAGATACTGTTGCTGTCATTTTAGTAGTACCATTTACAGCGACACTGGCATTGCCGCTTATATTAATACTCGTTACATACAATTTCCATTGAGCATATAAAGTCAAATCTTTAATAATCTTTATATCATCATCAGCAGAATAAGTCTTTCCAGTCCCATCACTTCTGACATTCCAATTCACAAAATAGTAGCCAGTTTTGGATGGATCATACAAGCTTACACTTTTTCCCTTCCTGACAGTCTTAGTCTCAAGTACAGTTCCATCACTGTCTCTAAGTGTAACTGTATATTTTATTAAATAACTATCATCCTCTTCATTAGAATCACTTTGATCTTCTATAAGATTATCGTATTTTGATTGAATAGGTGAAGTAGGTGTATTATTTCCAGTATTCTGTATTACATTTAAGCAATTTCCATTAATATCATATTCCCTCTCTGGCGTTGGTACCGAAAAACCAGCAACTTCTCCGTCTGAATCTATAGTATAAAATTGTCCATTGATAACGGCATTGCTGGTTTTCATCATTCCATTGCTATCAAGAACGTAAATCTTTCCTGCTATATTAATAACTCCTGTTTGAATTTCACCACTAGCATCTGCAAAATACCAGTTATTATTATAATTAATCCATCCTGTTTTTAGTGCGCCATTATCTTGCAGAAAATACCAAGTGCTTCCTGCTTGTATCCATCCAGTTAGCATTTTTCCATTATCATTAAAATAATATAATTTCCCATCGATTTTTTTCCACCCTGTTAGTTTCTCATTATCCTGCATATAATACCAGTTTCCTTGATAATCATTTCTCCATTCAGCTGAGGCTTTGACAGGTACTAATGTATATAGTATTGCGGAAATCATAGTTACCGAAATTATTTTAGTTATAAATTTCCGTTTCATTGAAAATCCCTCCCATTTTCATACTTTTATTTAAAACAATTTTTTCTATTAAAAACGATATATTTTTGTTGTTTCATTATCTAATTTTATACATACTTTCTTAATTATCGATATATTTTCCTATAACTATATAGTTATAAAATCATTTTATAACAAACATAATATAGATGCTTGAATAATCCTAAATATATATTTTAATTTTATAATGCATAATAATACCAGCTAAATTATAGTTAAATCAGCCTATCTAACAACTATAATTTAGCTGGTATTAATTTAGTGATTCTATTCACTTAAGGCACAATCAAAAAAAATAACAAGTCCATCTACCAGCCTATTTTTCATGCGCCTAAGGTTCCATCTGAATTAAAAACATATTTTGTTCCGTCAATATATCTTGAACCTGTTACCATGTTCCCATTGATATTGAAGTAATAAGTTTTACCGTCAATTGTAACCCATTCATTTTTCTTCATTACCCCCGTAGTATCATCCAGATAACACCAGCCATCCTTTGAATCTGCCCAGCCTGTTTTCATTGAACCATCGTCATTTGAACAATACCAATTTCCATCAGCTCTAAACCAGCCTGTTTGCATTTCTCCTGATGGATCACTAAAATAATAATATTCATTATCTAATTGTAACCAGCCAACCGCAGCTTGTCCATTATCTTTTAAGTAATACCATTTGCCATCTGACCATTTCCAAGCAGAGGTTTCCATAATTCCGTTTTCATTGAAATAGTACCAGTAATCATCAATTTTAAGCCAGCCTTTTGTCATCTTTCCATCAGCTTTTAAATAATAACTCTTTCCGCCATCATTAACCCACTGCATCTTTTCAGCCGCTCCATCCTCACCAACAAAATATCTATCATCACCATCTTGCACCCACTGACTATATATTTCGTAGCCTTTCTTCTTATCGAAATAGCATCTCTTACCATCAACTATCTGCCAGCCTGTCTCCATAGCCCCATCTATTCTGTTAAAATAATATGTCTTTCCCTTAATCTTTTGTACTCCCTTTAGGCTTACACCATCTTTATCATAATAATATATGTATCCATCATGTTTTCCCCAGCCAGGTTCATTATCAAACCTGTCAAATACTTTATCCCAAGCATCATCTACATCATCATCCTTATCTTTAAGTGCATCTGTAAAATCATCTAATGCATCACTTAAATCATCAAGACTATTCGTCACATCATTAACAGCATTACCTATTTGGCTGTTATCAATTTCAGAATCTACATTTGGAATCAGCGTATAAGTTCCAGTTTTTATCATTCCTTTTATGGTGTCTCCAACACTACTTAAATTCAAGCCATCAATAACGCTATCTAGTTGATTTTTTTCATAATCTTCAACTGGAAGTGCATACTCATATACTTTACTTTTAGAATCACTATTAGTTAATGATAAACTTAATAAATTCGTACTTATGCCTTCAGAACTTAAATCTATATCAGATTTTCCTCCTTTTAAGTTAGTAACTCCTGAAAAATCAACCACATTTAATACATCTTTGGTTGTTAAAGTTTTAGCTCCACTGTTAACTAATATCATATTATATACAGGATTGTTTATAGCATATACTTTATTATTTGAAGAATTCACCAAATTTATATTAAGACCATCGCAAATGACACTTGTCCCAGAAGCATCTAAATCAATTGTTTTATTATAAGCTGAGCTGCCTGTTAATGGCAAAGATGGAACCAGAGCGCTGCTCCCACTACTATACTCAGCATCCTTTTCGATTCCGTTATAAGTATCTGCTGGATTTGCTGCTAGTCCTAATATTCCCCCAATTGCAAATCCTTGCGCTGCTACACCACTTCCACTAACCACAGTGTACTCATATACAGGTATATCTTTAGCTTCTGACTGAATTTCTGCTACAAATTCATCTTCTGACAAACCCGACATAGAATTTAGTTCATTTAGCACCGTAGTTGCTCCATCATACAAAGCCGTTCCCTTTTGTGTTATTGCATCTGATCCAATAGCTTTTCCATATGCAATTAGATTAGTTCCTGCAGTTTTAACTGCTGTTACTCCAGTAACAATACTTGACATATTATTAATCAAATTTTTTGCAATTGTGGCTGCGGCGACAGCATTTAAAGTATAGGAAAGGCTTCCACATTCTTTAAATTGAGAAACTGTGGTGCTTGTACCAACATTACTATATATTGCATTTAATTTTGTAGGTATCATCGCTTCAATTACAGTGTTTACTGCTTCTTCTGAGCTGTTTGAACTTATGTCAGAGGTATCTGCTGCTTTTGCTATTATGCTAGTTGTTCCAATAGGAAATATAGTACTTATACTTACTGCAACAAGTATCAATGACATTATCCTAGTAATTTTTTTTATCATATAAATCGCCTCCACAACATCTAATAACATTATAGCATTTATACTGATCAGTTCAAATATTTTTTATCCATTAGTGTCAATTAAGACCTTTTTTAATTCTTGATTTCCAGAACTTTCTCGACTTAAAAACTTCTATAATTTCCTATACAATGAAAAAGGTGCCTTAAACTAACTTTCAATAAGTTTAAGACACTTAATATTATTATGATTTCATAGTTATCATTATATGTAAAAAAACAAACCTTGAATTATATTTACCTTTTATATAAAATTACTTCAATTTGAATTTTTGAACTAACTCAGTTAAATTAACTGCTATCTGAGCCTGCTCCATGGCTGCATTCGCTACCTGCGCCATAGCCTGAGAACTTCCTTCTATTCCAGTTTGTATTTTTTCACTGTTTACTGAAGATTGTTGAACATCTGCTGCTGTACTTTGAAGTGCTTGATTTATTTGTTCTACTGTTGCTTCAACTTCTTGCGCCATTGAAACTAATTCTTCTGACATTAAACTTACAAAATCACCATCACTGCTGTATCTCTCTCCAACCTTAGCATAATCTTGTAATTGTTTATCAACTTCAGTTGACATAAAGTTAAGTATATCATTACTATTTTGAGAAAGGTTTTTAACTGAATCTTGTATTTTAGATATAGTATTTTGAATAGTTATAACTGTCTGTGAAGATTCCTCTGCCAGTTTTCTTATTTCTTCTGCAACAACTGCAAATCCTTTTCCTGATTCACCCGCTCTTGCAGCTTCAATAGCCGCATTTAAGGCTAATAAATTAGTTTGTTCTGCGATTTCAGCTATTGCATTTGCCATAACTTTTACTTCCTCAACAACTTTTGCATCTTCAATCGCTTTAATAATATTCTTTTCCTTTTGCTCTCTAACTTCTGCAGTATTATCGATAGCAATTTTACTATCCCCTTTTATTTTTTCAGCTCTGCTCTTAATTTTTTCAGCATTTAGGCTTCCATCTTCTGCTTTCTTTGATAAATTCTCCATACTTGAATTTACTTCTTCAATAGATGCTGCAATTTCTTCAGCCGTTGCACTTGTTGTTGTCATTGTAGAATTTATGTTTCTTGATGAGTTATCAACTTCATCAAGTCTAGCTGAAACTTCTTCTACATTTGCGGATAATTCCTGACTCAATGAACTTATATTATTTGACTCATTCAGAATAGTAGAAATAAGTTCCCTTACGTTTTTTTGAGCAGTATTTAACTCAGTACCAATTGAACCAATTTCGTCAATTCTTATTACTTTAACATCTTTTGAAAAATCATAACCTGCTAATCGTATAGCAAAATTCTTAAGTTCATTTAATCTTGAAACTATATTCTTATGCATATAAAATCCTGCTGAAATTGCAATTATCATACTTATTACACATACAAGTACTGTTATGGTAATATCTCTAGCTACTGTACTACCATTTGCTATTCCATTCTTTATATCACTAAGTTCCTTAAAATTCAAAGCTCCAGATACAAATACTAGAAAGCACATTAAATAATATGAAGTTTGAAGTTTAGCCCTAAGTGACATACTTTTTTTCTTTTCGTTCATTTCAATTCCCCCATTACTTTTACGTTATTATTAAAAATATAATTGCTATATGTTACAATTGATAATTTACAATTAGTGCCTTCTGTAGATAATTTATAAGCAATTACAGTTGGAATCCTTACAGAACTTCTTAAAATGTAGAATTATCATTGCAATACACATTGAATATAATTATGTTAAATGTATTTATCGTATCCGCCTGCTAATATATTAAATTCTATTATTAATGATATCATTCTTTTTTTCTATATTCAACTAATTGCAACAACATATTACATATGTAGCACAATCATAAAATAATAAATCAGCTATATACATAATTGCCAATTCCATTCTCCGTCTATATTTCTAAACAACAATATATTACAAAAATAAAAGCGATGATTTTATTTTTATAATCATCGCTTTCATTTTATCTATCTTATTAATGTACAATCAAATAAATAACAAATCCATGTACCTAAATATTATTTAAATTTATCCATTGTCCATCAAGGAACATCATTCCTGTTTTCATAGCACCATTCGAATCAAAATAATACTTTTTACCATCTATTGTCTGCCATCCCATTACCATTATTCCTGAATCATTCAAATAGTACCATGCTTTTCCATTATATAGCCAGCCTGTTTTCATGCTGCCATCAGCATTCAAATAATACTTATTCTTATCATAAGTTACCCAGCCTACTTGCATTACCCCATGTTCATCTAAGTAATACCATCTTCCTAAATATAATGTCCAGCCTGTTTGCATTTGGCCATATTGATTAAAGAAATACCACTTTCCACCATAAGTAGCCCATACATTTGCTCTCATGATACCATCACCTTGAAGATAATACCAGTATCCTTTATCATAAGTCCAGCCTGTTTGCATAATACCATCATCATTTAAATAGTACCATTGCCCGCTTTCCTGTATCCAGCCTGTTTGCATATAGCCATTTATATCTAAAAAATACCATTGATTGTCATATTTAACCCATTGATTCTTAACCTGTGTACCTGTAGCATCATAAAATGTCCAATTTCCAGAAACAAGCACCCATACATCAGTTCCTTCTATAGCACCTCTAATTATGCTCAATGAATAAGTAGTTGTAGTACTTCCGTCTGGAGCTGTAACTAATATTTTTACAAGATTTGCTCCTATATTAAGTGGTATATAATCTGATTCGTCTCCACTTGCATATGTAAGATCTCCTATTTTAATCTTTGAAGTAGAATTTTGTGCAGTAAACTTTATTTTAACTTTTTCCACACTTCTATCCACTTTAACACTATATAAATAAGTGTCTGGATCAAATGCCGGTGACATAGTTCCATCTGATACAGTAAGGCTACTCAAATTAGCATTTGTTTTAGGATAACCTCTTGTTACATTTATTACATAAGTTTTACTTTCGTCATCTTTTGTAATTTTTACAGTTATACTATTTCCACCTACATCTAAACTTATATCTGCTGAGGTTGTACCACTTGGTACTGTTACTCCATTTACAGTAATTGTCGCCGTAGGATCAACCGCTGTTGGTGTCACTGCTATTGAAGTCACACTATTATCAACGGCTGCAGTATAATTATATATATCTTTATTAAAAGCTGGAGAAAGTGTTCCTTTTGATAATTTTAACCCTGAAAGCTGTGCCGGACTTGTATCACTTGCTCCGCGTGTTACAGTAACAGTATAAGTACTTGTAGTACCGTCTGTAGTTTTCACAACAATTTCCACATCATTATCTCCATAATCTAGAGAAATATTTTTACTCTTGCTTCCGCTTGTAACTGTACTTCCATTAACCTTAATAGTTGAATCACTATCTATAGAGGTTGGTGTAAATGCTATAGTGGTTACAGTTGGAGCAACTGTAAGTTCGTAATCATATGTATCTGAAGTAAAAGCTGGTGATAACGTTCCTGTAGATGGAGCGAGAGCTTTTAACCCAGGTACACCTTTCTTATTTATTATTAACGTATAATCTTTACTTATCCCAAGATATGTTCTTGTTATAGTAATTACATTATCTCCACCAGATAAATTAACTGTATTGCTGCTTAGGCCATTAATCTTGCATGTCATCACATTATTATCAGAATCATACATTTTAATTGTAGCCTTGCTATAAGATGCATTTATAGGTCCAAGATAGTAGCTTCCATCACTGTTTGTTTGAGCATAATCTACTGCTATAGGATCATCATTATCATAAGCGACCTCTAAATGGTCAAATTGAAGCTGTGTATCCTCATCGAAACTTAATTTTACTTTATACGTTTGAGCATTTCCAGAGCTATCTTGAACACTTATTGTAAGAGTAAAGTCAGTATAATCTTTTATTGAAGATATTGACCATATTGTACTAGAACCAGTACCATTACGATTCACCGACATATTAGTAGAATTACTACTTGTAACAGCTGTTATGCTATATCCATTCTGCGGAACCAAGTAAAAAGGCTGGCCTAATGGAAGATACTGACACACATAATTTCCTGCTGAATCTTTATCAATATTTTTTTCTTCTCCAGTAGAATTTCCCATATGTAAAGTTATTCCTGGTGCCCTGGTAATATCATCTGCAAATACCTTTTTTATACTTCCGATCTGCATTGTCGTAAAAAATACACTAAAAATAAGTAAATAAGAGATAATTCTTTTAACGTTAATTGTTTTTGCTTTCATCCATACGTCCCCCTACTTGTGCTTCTTGTGTTTTATTATTATTTATCTCAAAATATTCCTCCAAATTACATTAAACAAAATTTTTCCGAACAAAATTCTAAATATACGATATATTTATAATCGTATATTTAGAAAAAATCTTTAATCATTATTTAAATTTATTAATATTAACCTACATTATAATATACAGATCTTCCTTAAAATATTGGTTCTTTTTCATAATTAAAACGTATAAAAAACTTTATATTTCTCATAGTTCCTCTATCTCTTTTTGCTATATCTAACTATTAAAATATCCATAATCAAATTCACCATATTCATTGAAATAATATGTGTATCCGTCAATTATTATTGAACTTGTCCTTGCTGAGCCATCCTCGTTAAAATAATAAAATTTATTATCCTTAGCAAGCCATCCGCTATTCAGATCTCCAGTAATAGCATGTCTCATATTCCCAACTAAATTAAAATAGTACCATTTTCCATTGTAATATATCCATTCTCCAGATTTCATGCTTCCATCAATGTTAAAATAATACCATTCATCATCTAACTGTAGCCATCCTATATGCATAGCCCCGGAATCATCTAAGAAATACCACTTCTTCCCGTAGTACATCCAGCCTGTTCTCATATCTCCACTGGAATTTAAATAATACCACTGATCATTACTCACTATCCAGCCTTTTATCATGGTTCCATCTCTTCTAAAATAATACCACTTTCCATCATCAAAAGCCCAGCCTGTTTGCATTGCTCCTTTAGAATTTAAGTAATACCACTGGTCTTCATATTTTAACCAGCCTGTTTGCATTTCACCTTTCGAATCTAAATAGTACCAAACGCCTCCATCTTGTATCCATCCTGTTTGCATATTCCCCATATTAGAAAAATGAAAATATTTATTATACTTATTATCATAATACCAAGTACCTTTTAATGGTTTCCCTAAAGAATCATTATATCGCCATCTCCCATTTACCAATACCCATTGATTAGGCTTAAGTACTGAATTAATGGAGTCAGAAACATTAGGAGATACAGGAATTCCAAGATATATATTTAAAATATAATTTCCCACTCTGCCTGTGTCTTTATCCTTAACCCCTATATTTATTGTATATTTAGCTATACCTTTAAATTTAAGTTTAATTGAATTAGTCTCCTCATCAAGCTCTACTCCATTAACAGTAACTGAGTAAGAATCATCCTCTGGCACTGTCTCAAGGTCAACAACATTCGTATCATCGTCTAATTCTACATTGTAAAGAGTATTGCTCTCATTGAATCCAATTGTATTACCGTCTATATCAATATCCTTTAAATAAACAGCTTCCTTACCCCCTCTGAATATATAAACAGTATATTTTGATTCATTTGCACTCTTATCATCATCTACTTCTATTTCAACTTTATTTTTCCCTGGACTTAAAGACAAATCTTCCTTATAATAATTTTCTTTATCCACTATATTTCCGTTAACCCTAACGATATCATTAGGATCATCCGGTTTTGCCTTAATAAATGCCTCAGTAGTGTCTTTATCAACATCAACAATATAAGAATAAGTACCTTCTGAAAACTTTATATTATCTCCTTCGCTTAGATAAATATTGCTTAAATGAGGATTTCCATCATCTTCTTTCGCATAAGCCTTTATCGTCAGCATATTTGAATAATTTAATACTATACCACAAAAAATACCAGCAAAAAATAATATGGTTCTTATACTTTTAAATTTCTTTCCCATATATCGTCTCCTTTTTACCCGGTGTCTAGATTTAATATCCTTTAATAATAATGGTACCATATGTATTGCTTTACTGTAAACTTAATGGAAGCTTCCAAAATATTAATTTTATATTAATTTTTATCAAATAAAATCTTAAGATAAAGAAAAGCTGCTACATAATGATTTTTAATCACCATATGTAACAGCCTTTCCCTATTAAGATTCAATAGTATGAATCTTTTATATTTGCTTTCTCATATCAACTTGAAATTCAAGTAGATCTTTATCCTTAGCGTGATAGATATGTGAGCTCACAGAGTAAGCGACCATCATCAAATCATAGATTTTAGATGTCTGTTTAAATGCCTCACACCAAATCGTAGATGTTCACAGAGAAAGTTCGAGCAGCCAAATACAAGATTTGGGCTCTCACTTTTGGTTTCCTACTTAATCCAAGCTCCTGAAGCTCCTAATACATAACCATCAACAGTTGTGTTAGCTAAC
>NZ_LZZL01000077.1:0-25898 GCF_002006495.1 Clostridium sp. BL-8 | reverse complement strand
ATTTATCATTTAAATATTTTTTATCTAGTCGAATGAAGTTCACATTATAGACATAATCATCACTTCAACCTTAGTGAATAAATCTCCCAAATATAGAAAATATAGAAAATATAGAAAATATAGAATAATTATCTCAAAATATTCTATCTTCATTATACTTTATATTTTACAAATTTTATATTAATTTACCATATTATCAACAATGTTTTTCATATTCCATTTATAAATCCTATAAAGCAACTATCTCGCTATTATAAAATCACTCATTTTTATACACCTCCTGTTACTTTCTCATATATACTAGATGTAGAGGTTATTTTTATCATACCTGCTATAGTTTATTTTATAAATGGAGACGGCTTATATGGATTATGATTACATCTCTCTAAATTATTAAAACGTCCACGCTTTTTTCTTTGCAATATATATAGCTTTACATTATTTTACTCAAATGAAAAGCTATATACAACCTCTGTAGTCTTATTAATATAATCTTCAGATACTTTATCAATTTCATCACAAATGTATTTTAGAGAACATCCTTCACATTTATTTAACATTCCATCGTTTATTAATGAATAAGACAGTTCATCACCAAAAGTGGAATTTCTAATAGCAGGAACAATCTTCTTCTTATCAAACACTTCCCTATCTTCTGAAATAACATTAAAAATTAATAATATCTTTATATCAATACCTTCTTAAGCCGCATTTTTCAAGCATATTCTGAAGAATATTTATGGTAATATGGTTCAGAATATATATTCTTATATTGTAATATTCTTCAGAATAAATATAGTACAGAATATTTATTGTAAACCATATTAGAATATGCGATATTTTAGCATATCTACTAAGTAAGATAAGTTAGAATCAAGAATATGAATCGAGTTTACTATAAAATTGATAAAGGAGGGCACTTCTGCCTAGAATAGTACTAGTACACAAATTTCACAATAATGCTTATTTATCATCTGAATTGCATAGCATTCAATAATGGGTCTTCTATTGTCAAATTCATAACTTCTTTTTGACAACTACGAAAATATCTCCATCTCTTATTTTTAATTTGTTGAAAAACTAATTTTCATAAGTTCCCTTCAACGTATATTGTTCCAAAATATGTTGATCCATTTCGTGATATAGTTCATTTAACAAAAAGCCTCTTTGTAGATTCAGCAGTTTATCTAAAGCAAAAACATGAATCTCATAAACATGTGATTTATCTGGTGGTGTCATACCACCATAATAACTAGAAAGCTCTTTTGACTGCTGATTTCCTTGTAAGCTAGTCCAGCTATTTACACCTTGTATAAAATCCTCTGCGATCTTACTCTCATTATCTTTTAATTCATTACGTGTAATATTGGCTGCAAGCCAGTGTATCCATGAAAAACCTCCTGTCACCGGATAAGCATCTTTATCCTCTAATACTATTGCAAATGAAACAGTATTTATTGGAGTATTTTCAATTTTTAAAGGAATGGAAAAAGTAGGGACTCCATTTTTATTAAAATATTCTCCACGACTGCCATATTTATCTTGAATTATTCCATTTATAATTCCTGTACTTGTTACTATCATTTTGATTACCTCCACCACTATTATTTATAGGCAAATTATAGCAAAGGCTATCTATAACGTAAATTACTAACTTTTTTGTGGGTATTACTCTGGAATGACCCCTTTTTGAATCAATATCGTTTCCATACCATGTTCTTTTAAGTAATCAATACCAATGGACTGCATAATTTTTAGAGCATCTATAATCTTCATTCCCATATCTATTGTCAGAGAGTATTCCACTCGAAGAGGATACCCATCAAATGTTTTCTTTTGTACAAATCCATAATCAATCAATTCTTTTAATTGCTCTAGCAGCATTTTTTGATTGATTCCATCAATATCTCTTTCTAATTTGGCCAATGATGTAGCACCTAAGCGTAACCTCCATAATATAATGTATTTCCATTTCCCTTTAATCATATCGTGCACTAATTCTAACGGGCAAGTATATTCTTCTCTTATTTTCATTTTATCTCCTAAAAAACAAATTACTATATCTCTTCTACAGTTCTGCTAGCAAAAATCATATTCTCACGCTTTACTAAGTTAAGTGTGAGATAACTTTGGAAACATGAATTGATTTTCAGCAAGTAATTTTGTGTCTTTACCTAGAATAAATAAAGTATCTTCTCCCTCAAGGGGCATACTTGTATAAGACTCTATTTCTTTTGGTGTAAAATAAAGTTTCTCTCTTTTTATATTTTCGTTTATTAAACAATTAAGTATTTTATCTAAAGAAATTTCTTTTGTACAAAAAACGTCTAACACTTCTATGGTATCTTCCTTAAATTCTGCAATTACAACTGCATCATAATCTTTAATATAATAAACATTATTCTTCATAAATAAAGTACAGTAAAACATGATTAATTCCACATTACCATGCATATAAATTTTTGATAGCGAACATGAATTATTTGCTTTGCTATACACCAATGCCTTGTCCTGTTCATTGGACATATCTAATTTTCTTGCAAATCCACACTCATCCTTTTTATTTATTAATTTAGAATATTGATATTCTTGCAATTTATTAAAACCAAATTTAGGATAAAAATCAAGAACTGAGTTATTAGCAAACAAATAAATTAATTCACATTTATCTTTCCATTCTGAAATTACTCTTTCTATTATTATTCTTAGCAGTCCCTGATTTCTATATTTAACATCGGTCATCACAGTTCCTAACTGAATATACCTCTTTGTTTTTCCAAAAACATCAAAATCCATTGTACTAACTGATACATTTGAAACAACCACATCTCCATCCATAAGTGAATATGGTATATATTTATTTTTCCAGTATCCATTCTGATACCAGCTCTCAAAATTAAATCCAAATGTTTTCTCAGTTAGCGTATTAAAACTTTTTCTAAATTTATGGTCTTTACCAGTTCCAACAACAAATTTAAATTCTTTTTCATTAATCTTTATATATTCCATGAGTTATATACCTTTCGTAAAATTAAATATTTTCTCTTCCCCAATCACATATATCCTTAACTAGCTTAATAAGACTTTGTCCTTTTATCGTAAGGGAATACTCAACTTTAGGTGGAATCTGAGGATATTCTTCCCGAGATACTATATTTTCATTTTCTAGCGCTTTCAATTGTGAGCTTAACATCTTGTGGGTAATTCCTTCAATATTCTTCTTTAATTCCCCATACCTAAGGGTACCACTACAGGCAAGTAAATAAATAATTTTTAAATTCCATTTTCCACTTATAATTGACAAAGTATATTCAAATGGCTCTTTATCACTAACATAGCACAGCTTTTCCAAATTCTTCACTCTCCTTAAGGATAGTATAGCACAAAAAAGTGCATACTTTTATTTTCTTGTATCTCATATATAATTGTCCCATAAGGCCTTATTAAAAATATTTTTTAAAAGGATTGATATATATGATTATTGATGGACATTCTCATGTCATTCTTCCAGTAAAAAAACACATTGAAACAATGGATAAAGCTGGAGTTGATAAAACTATTCTCTTTTCAACAAGAATACATCCCGAAAAAGCAGATAATCTAACTGATTTAAAGAAAGAAATGAAATCATTAAGTGAAATAGTAAATGGTAACTCAAATGCATTATTGATTAAAAATGACAGCGCTATCACTGAGCTCAAGGAAGTAATAGAAAAATACCCAACAAGGTATATTGGCTTTGGCAAAATACCTACAGGACTAAATAAAAATGATACAAGCTCCTACATCGAAGAGCACATAATAAAAAATAGCCTTGCTGGACTCGGAGAATTTACACTATCTAGTGGACAAGTAAAAATACTTAAAACTATTTTTGAAGCTTCCATGGAATTTGGAAATTTACCCATATGGATACATGCTTTTAATCCTTTAAATTTGCAAGACATTAAAGAAATTGCAGAATTAGCTAAGTTATTCCCTACTATTCCAGTTATAATGGGACACATGGGAGGTACTAATTGGTTAACAGCAATAGACTTATCCAGAGAAATTCCAAATTTATATCTTGATACATCAGCCTATTTTTCTACCCTTGTTTTAAAAATAGCTGTAAATGAGCTTCCACATAAATGTATCTTTGGTGTAGACATGCCTTATGGTGATTTGCAATTATCACTGGATACAGTAAGAAAAGTATGCAATGATTCATCTATCAGCAGTGCTGTTTTAGGTGAAAACATAGCAAAACTACTAGCTCTATAAAAGATTAAATATTTAGTGAAGAGTGTTTATCTATTTTTTATTAATTTCATAGAATTATAATTTATATATTGAAGACAATAATAATGTGCTGAAATCTATTAACTTTTTATTTTAGGAGGAAAATATTATGAGTGAAAAACATGATCCTTCTTGTTCAAGTCAACAGGAAAAAGAAAAGAAAGCGAATAACGGCAAAACAAAACATAATAAGAAAACCTACAAAAAGGATTAGACTGGTAATAGGGAATCTTCTATGGATTCCTTATTTGCATAAAAATATCATATTATTCATTACTACACTGAATAATATGATATTTTAATTATATTTATTTTTAATGATTAATTATTTATAAAAGATACGACAGAACTGGATTTAAAATTACTCTACGTAAGCTTTGCAAATTGGGAATTTGATGAACTCCCAATTATACTTTTTTACGTAGTTATTTTTTCCTAACAGGAATCCAAATTTCACTGTAGTAGTTTTCATCTTGATTACCTTTTGGATAATCAGCTATACTAGTGTACATTTCTATATTGTAACTTGCTGCAATTTCATAATCCTTACAATTAGGCAGCCATTCTGAAAAGATTTTTTTATTTACATCTTGCAGAGATTTTGGCATTGCACCAATGCAGGCAAAAACAGCCCATGTGTGTTTAGGAATAATCTTTGTAACAAAACCATTAGGTATTTCTTTAGCCTGATCATAATCATCTGCAATCAAATATTCAAACTCATCTGAGCCCATGTTCTCATCTATGCATATTCCATACATTCCACATACAAACTTTCCCTTTCCAGCCTTATAATGCTCTGTCCAAAACTTTGGAATTTCTGTAGTTGCCTTATCATATTTAAATACCTTTGATACACCCATGACAGTAAACGAGTCTTTTTCAACAATTTTGTAATCCATAATATAACCGCCTTCCAATAAAAATTTAATTTTCAGCGGAGCAAACGATTTAATCATTGCTCCATCTTTTCGAACAGCAGTAGGTGTCACACCATGAAATCGAGTAAAAGCTTTTGTGAAACTATCTGGTGAAGCATAGCCATATTTCAGTGCAATATCAATGATTTTTTCATCAGTAGAAACAAGCTCACTGCCGGCAAGAGTAAGCCTGCGTTGTCTGATATACTCTCCAACCGTAAAACCACAAAGCATTGCAAAGCCCTTTTGAAAATAGAAGGTCGACATAAATGCTTTCTCCGCAATATTTTTTATTGTGATTTCTTCAGTGATATTATCCTCAATATAGCTTATAGCTTCACCGATTCCTTCAATCCATCTCATAATCATCACCCCTGCCTGTACATATAGCTTATCTCTTTTTAAGCGGTTATTCCCGACTTTTTGTGTTATATTTTGTCTTAACAGAAAGATCATTAAATAACCTATACATGAAATTACTATTTATTGAATTATTTTGCACATTTCATATAGATACTATATCTTTATTTTCTAGTATTTTCAATTGTGAACTTAGCATAAGGTAGTTTCTATTATGCAAAATTGCTGACATAAGTTATAGTAGAATAGGCAGTCCGTTTCCGAACTGCCTTCTGTTATAGAAATTAATATTATTGTATATATTATTATGAATAACGTAGACAACACATTTCATGCCAAATTATTCCATACTTTTTAATTGTTAATTTCACCATTTTTCACTATATTTCTTACATACTCAACATCTAATTCATTTATTTCTGCAATATACTCTATAGAAAGACCTTTACTGTATTGTTTCAATATCAATTGTTTTATTGCTTCTTCTCTACCTTCTTCAATTTTTTCTCTATCTCTTTCCAATAAAGTCATGAATTCCACCTCCACCGAAATATCATTTTTAACTTCCTGCACTCGTTTATGTATGCTCTTAACGAGATTTCCTTTAGCACTCTTTGCTGTATTTTCTACATACTCAAGAAATTCTAATAATTCTTCGCTTAAATCCTTCATAATTCCTTTTGTATTTAATATTATTTTTAACGTTTCATCATTTAACACTATATCATTGTCTTCTAAGCATACATTTTGAAAAGTATATTTATGACGTCCTTTATTAAACAAATCAAACGTACAAACAAATATTATATAACTTTTCGCAAGTTTGCTATAATCGTCACCTTTGCTTATTAAATCTAAATCAATACTTCCTTGATAATATCTTAGTCTTTTAGGTAAATTCTTATGTCTTCCTCTCTGCATCTCAACATTATAAATTGTATTATTTTCATCTTTAACATAGACATCAAGTCTAATACCTTTACTTTCAAGGAGTAAATCTATAGTCTTTTGCTCTTGAACAATTTCTATTTTTTCTATTTCAATTTCTAAAATTTTCTCTAATAATTCCTTACAAATTTCTTTATCACTCATTACCTTCGCAAATAGGAAATCATCTTCAAGGTTTAATTCCTTTAGAGTTTTATACATCTTATTTAGCCTTACCTCATTTTTTATCTTTAGTTTTTATTATTAACAATATTATAGCTAATTAACCCTTGTGTTTCAATATATTCTAATATTATTATCTCTTGATACCATTGCAAGACTATCGTATCTTGAAAAGCTTAAGCATTTGGATAATATATGAAAAATATTGTTGACAATATCGAGTATCGATATTACTATAAATTTATAAATATCGATACTCGATATTAAAGGAGTGACAACAAATGGCACGAGAACAATTCCAAAACCTTACTGAACCAATGTATTACATATTGATATCTTTACTCATCGAACGCTGTGGCGTTGATATTATGGATGCAGTTTCAGAAATATCAAAGGGCCGTGTGAAAGTTGGTCCTGGAACCTTGTATACCCTTCTTGGTAAATTTGAAAAAGAGAAAATTATAAGAGAAACCGAAGTACAAGGCCGAAAACGCAGCTATATAATAACAGATAAGGGTAAGCAGATATTACTGGATGAATATTCAAGGCTCAATACTTTGATAAAAGATGGTTCTTTATATATGGAGGGAAAGCAATGATATTTAATAATATAAAAATAACTTTTTTATTTTACTCACCTTATGAGTGCACTGCTGTAGAGGAATACCTTGAAAACATGGCTGAAGATGGCTGGCTATTAACTGGAATCAAAGGTCCCTTTTTTAAATTTAAGAAAATCAAACCACAAAAAATTAAATATTCAGTAGATGTTATTGGTAAAATTTCATCTTTTGATTCAAAAAAATCCGATGAACTTCTAGAATATCAAGAATATTGCAGTGCTGCCGGATGGAATTTCATATGCCAAGCAAGGGAAATTCAGGTGTTCTATTCAAAAGAAAACACCGAGCTTGTATCAATACATACTGATGAAACCGAAAAGTTCAAACTAGTTTTTAAATCTTCATTACGTGGAAGACTTAATGAATTATTTATAACCATTATGCTTATATTTAATGCTTCCTTACAATTCTCATCTGGAGCAGAATATTCCTTATCCTCAAACTTTTCTATATTTGTAACATTTATAACAATTATCCTAATATTCATAGACATATTTAAACTTATTAATTTTTCTACTTGGGCAATACGGGCAAAATTAAAATTAAAAGAAGATGATTATATGCCTTATAATACTTATAAGGTATTAAAAAGAAAAAATGCATTTCTAATTATTTTCTCTTTATTTTCAATACTAGGAATACTATTATTTACACTTTCAGGTGATTATCAAAAGCGAAAATTAAACCTTATAATTTTTGCAATACTAACTGCTTTTATTATAATATATCCATTTATTAAAAAATTTATAAATAAAACTAGATATTCCAAAAATACAAAACTAATAACAAATGCATTCATTATACTTATATCTATTTTATTAATAATTTCTCTTACTACAAGAGCGATTCTTTCAAACGTATATAATAATAGTAACTACAATAGTATATCTTATTCAAACGTAAATTTAACAATTGATGACTTTATAAATGCAGAAACCGTAGATAAGTCACCTGATATTGACTGCACTACTAGTATTTTAGCTACTAGAATTTACTATTCCTGTGGTGATAAAGATAATTATTTTAACTATATGCTTCTTGAAAGTAAATATCCACTGGTTATTAAATTTGATGAGAACAGATTATTAAATTGGTTAAATAGTATATCTTATAACTTCGTCAAAATTGATACTAATTTACCTAAAAATATCGTAGTTTATTCAAGCAGTAAGAATAACTGGTTTATCTTAGTTTCCAAGGATAAAGTTATTAGAATAAGAAATCACTTCAATAATGTAAGTGATGATGACTTTTTAAATACTGTATATTTAAAACTTTTCTGTAATTAAATATATAGATATTAATTAAAATTCATGCAAATCCTATGATTTTAAGTATATTAAATGAATTTTGTCATAAAATCACCTGCTCCTCTTATGAACATATTATTTGCATTAATATTGTTCTTTGTTACAATTATTCATAAGAGATAAAAACACAGTTTCTGTTGGTAGTCAGAACCTATATATATTTCAAGTTTAATATAGCAGTAACCTGCCCTCCTGGGGTTGTCCATTCTCTGTGAATTTATACACATACAGGAGGATTAACTATGATATCTAAAATCAAATTAACTGTTCTTTTTGCTACTCCATTTTGGATTGGTGTCTTTGAACTCAACCAAAATAATGAGTACAAGGTAAGCAAAGTTACCTTCGGCTCTGAGCCAAAAGATGAAGAAGTATATGAACTAATACTTAAAAAGTTCTATTCTTTAAACTTTAGCATGCCCTTAGGTGCTACTGAAAATAAATTTATAGAAAAAAGGCAAAATCCTAAACGAATGCAAAGAAATATAAGAAGAGAAACAGTAGTTAAAGGAATAGGAACTAAAGCTCAAATAGCTATGAAATTACAACATGAGCAATACAAGATTGAGTATAAGAAAAAATCCAAGGAGCAAAAAGAGCAAGAGGAACAAAGAAAATTTGATTTAAAGAAAGAGAAAAAGTTAAAAAAGCATAAAGGACACTAATATTTACAGCAAAGTAAAAATTCCTTTATTAATTTAGATAATCAATCCTCACTAAAATTCAAATTTAATGAAGATTGATTATCTATTTTTCTTTTCCCATATAACTATTAATTTTTCATTTATTAAGCATGTGATAATTTTAATATATTTTGTCCATATACCTTTTTATATACTATAAATCCATTTATAAACAGCAAGCTACTTGTCACAAAAAATACATATCTAATTCCAAAATCAGCAGCTATTTGTCCACCTAATACCGAACCTAAAAATGTACCTAAATACTGTGCAGATATACTAAGTCCAAAAACTCTTCCAGTTATCTCTTGTGGGACAATCTTTTTTACTAATATATTAACTGATGGCAATAATCCTCCTGCTGCAAGCCCTAATATAAACCTTAACCCCATAAGCTCCCAAGGAGTTTTAACAAATGCTTGAGGTATAAATACAACACCTGCTACTATAAGTGCTACAAACATAACTTTTTGAGGGCCAATCTCATCTGAAATTTTACCAAGCTTTGGAGCTACAAGTATATTGGCTATTCCTGAGGCTGAAAAAGCTAATCCAGAAATTAAAGCTAAATGTGACATGCTATCCGATAACTGATATACATATACAGTAATGATTGGCTCTATTGAATAAAATGCTAATTGTAAAATAAAAGCTGTTAAAAACATTATCAGTACTAAACTAGCGTTAGGAAGCATACTCCATACTTCCTTCATATTAAGTACCCTTTTATTTGAAGCAGTAAAATCTTCCTTTACATATAATAATGTTGTGACAAATGCAATTATTAGAAGAAATGATGTTATAATAAATACACTTCTCATTCCCAATGTATCATCTAAATATCCTCCTATTAACGGTCCTAAAAGAGAACCTGCAATAGATGCAGTTGAAAGTGTCCCTAATGCAAATCCTGCATTTTCCTTATCTGTTTGAGTTGCTATAAGAGTTGTACACGCTGTTCCATATCCTGAAATTATTCCTTGCAAAAACCTAAGTGCAATTAATTCATATACATGAGTTACATATCCCATGCAAAATATAACTATAGCCATTCCTAAACTGGCACGCAATAACATGGGTTTTCTTCCAACCTTATCGGCAAGTTTTCCCCAGATTGGAGAAAATACAGCTGAAACTATAAATGTAGCTCCAAATGCAATTCCTGAAAACTTTTCTATTAAAGTTGTATCTGTAACTCCAAGCCCTTTTATATACAAGGGTAATACTGGCGCAATTTGGCTTATTCCAACCATTGTCACAAACATTCCAAACCAGCAAAATATTAAATTTCTTTTCCAATTGTACAAATCTAAGCCTTCTTTCTTTAGTAAATAATAACCTTTTCTTAAGTATTTTTGCCTGCATTATATACCTTTTCATAAAATCTTATTTATACTCCATAAATATATATACTACAAAAACCATATTAATTGCAAGAATCCCTAAAAAACTATTCCTGTCAACCATTTTTGAAAATGTCCCAAAATAGTTTTAACATTAGCACCGGTTTTATTGGTGCTTTAAATATATTAAAAATATAGTGATGAAGTTAGTTATAATAAAAGTATACGTATTTTTGAGCATGCTAAATAAACCTCAGAATACTAAAATTTAAAATACTTCTGTGGAATATAAATCATCAAATTTTTTATGCTGTAATTTCTTGCCTGTGCCTTTGCTTATTGCAAAAACGCTCAAAGGAAGCTTGCTTCCAAGGATGGTTCATTGGAGGTATATAACGTTTCTTAGGCTTGTTAGTCAATTTTACAAAATCAAAATTTTTAGATTTAGGCTCATGGTCAAGAATTAATTCTAATGCATATACTATTTCAGAAGTAGAGAAAAATAATTCATTATTAAAGGCTCTAACTACCATTCCAGCTGTTCCTTTGCGATAATACACAGGATGTCCATTACGATCTGTTGGAATATAATATTGTTTATTAAATTTAATACAGCTACCGCTATCGATTTTACGTTCTGCGAGAACAGCAAGAATTAAATTTATTTTTTCAGTATCAGGTTGCTTTTCAAAAACAGATTTGATACTATCAATAGGTAAAGCAAATTGTTCGTTGAATTCTTTTAAGTAGTTGTTTAAGAATTCATTTGCTTGATCAATTGTGCTGACACCAGCTAGTTTCATCTCGATAGGAAGTCTTGATTGTAGAGTCTGGAACATCCTTTCGACACGCCCTTTGGCTTGGGCTACACTGCTGGTTTTAATCTCAATTCCTAGTTGGTTACATGCATAACCGAATTGAGTGAATGTGTCCTCTTCAACAGAAGGGGATTTTTTTTGTTTATACTCAAAAACAGTACGTTTATCAGTAAAAAACATATATGGAATTCCATAATTCATTAGTATTTGATGAAGTATATTGTAATATCCATTCAATGTTTCTTGATAATCGAAGTAAGCACCTACAATAGTACCAGTAGCATCATCAACAGCGATATGTAGTTGGCACTTTTCTTTACCAAACCATAAATGTAGAGAGGCATCCATTTGTAGCATTTCGCCAGCGTACGCACTACGTGGACGTCTAGGATGAGCATCCTCAATAGCAATAATTGAATTATGTATTTTAGTGATTTCTTTCTTTGATTTAGTTCCTTTTTTTAATTCTAAAAGTTGCTTTTTAACAGTTTTTTTCGTTGCACGTTTGGCCTTAGGAGACAGAATGAATTCCTGTTTAAGGATAGAATTGATGGTGCTTGTAGATACTGTTATATTTTCATGCTTTTCTAATAGTTCAGTGAAGTGTGTAAAATTTGCATCTGAATATTTATTAGTATAAAGATCTAAAATCAAGTTTTTCTGTTTTGTATCAATAGTATGACTTGGTTTGCGATTATGGTTTCCGTGAACGAAGTAAGCTTTTCCTTGCTGTTTATATCCTTGTAACATTCTATTGATGTGTCTAAGAGTGCAATTAAGTTCTAATGCAGCTCTTTTCTTATTTCCATTTGTTTCCACTAGCTTTTTTATAATCATGTATTTTTTATTTTCATCCATTGTTAGATCCACCTTTCTAATTATGCCCACCTCATCTCCTAAATTTCCATGAGGTTATATTCTACTACAATTATTATTTTGGGACATAATCAAATGTGGTACACTAAGACATTATCATAAATGAATCAGATTGCAAGAATCCCTAAAAAACTATTCCTTGACATAAAGCACCAAAATGCTATCATAAAATTATTAGCTAAAAGCAATTTATACATAAAAAGGGGATACTAAAGAAATGATGACATTAGAAAAATTCGAAGAAGCATATGAAATTGTTCAAAAAGTGATTTTGAAAACCAAATTAGTGTATAGCGATTATTATTCTAGCATTACTGGAAATAAAATTTATTTAAAACCAGAAAATATGCAAAAAACCGGAGCTTATAAAATTAGAGGGGCTTATTATAAAATTAGTACTCTTAGTGAGGAAGATAGAAATAAAGGTCTAATAACAGCTTCTGCTGGTAATCATGCACAAGGAGTTGCATATGCGGCTAAAACATATAGTACAAAGGCAATAATAGTAATGCCTACTTCTACTCCTCTTACGAAGATCAATCGTACTAAAGCTTATGGGGCCGAAGTCATTTTGCATGGCGAAGTTTACGATGAAGCCTGCAATTATGCATTAAAGCTTGCTGAAGAAAAAGGTTATACTTTTATTCACCCATTTGATGATCTTGATGTAGCAACTGGTCAAGGTTCTATTGCTATGGAAATCATAAAAGAGCTTCCAACTGTAGATATTATTTTAGTTCCAATAGGAGGCGGAGGTCTTGCAACTGGAGTTTCCACTTTAGCTAAGCTTCTAAATCCAAATGTTAAGGTTATAGGTGTAGAGCCAGCTGGGGCTAACTGCATGCAGGCTTCTTTAGAAAAAGGTGAAGTTGTTACACTTCCTACTGTTAATACAATAGCTGATGGTACTGCTGTTAAAACTCCTGGTTCTAAAATTTTCCCATATATAAAAGAAAATCTTGATGAAATTATAACTATAGAAGACCATGAATTAATTGGAGCTTTTTTAGATATGCTTGAAAATCATAAGATGCTTGCAGAAAATTCAGGTTTATTAACTGTTGCTGCTCTTAAACACTTAACTGTAAAAGATAAAAAAGTTGTATCTATCATAAGTGGTGGTAATATGGACGTGATCACTTTTGCATCTTTAGTTCAACATGGCTTGATTGAAAGAGAACGAATTTGTACAATTTCTGTTTTACTTCCAGATAAACCTGGAGAATTAACAAATGTATCTAAGGTAATAGCTGAAGCTCAAGGTAATATAATTAAACTTGATCATAATCAATTTGTCAGCATTAATCGTAATAATGCAGTTGAGCTTGATATCACTATGGAAACTTTTGGCCATGACCATAAAGAAGCTATTATTAAAGCACTTATTGATAATGGATATAAACCTGAACTTATTCAACCTAAAATGATATATCAATAAATTTCAAATATATAAAAAATTAAAGGTTAGTATTAATAGTTTTAGAATGATACTGAATAAATAATTTTCATTTCCGAAGCTGTTAATACTAACCTTCTTCTTTATGTTTATTAAGGCTTTGCTTTATTATATAAATATCTATTTTATTAATTTAAAGAATCATCTATTTATATTTTAGATAAAGCTGATTAATCAAAACTTCATCGCATACTGATCTTATTATTTAGAGAGGATTACTTGTCCATAAGTTTACAGACAAGTAATCCTCTCTAAATAATCTTTTTCAACTCTAATAACTTTACTTAGAACTTCGATACTCTCAAGCACACTGCCTTTTATATTTAATGAATGATCACCATTTTTTATCTTCATTAAATTTACGCCTTTGATTTTTCTTATAATTTCAATAGTTTCTTTATTAATCAAAGGATCACTAGTTCCGCTTACAACTAGAGAATTCTCTTTAATTCCAACCTTTAATGTTTCATTAACAGGCGTTAAATAAATATTTTTAATTTCACACTCTTTGGCTTCATTGCAAAGTATAGTATGAACTATAGTCCCTATACTTTTAGATATAAAAACAATCTTTTTATAGCCATTCTCCAAAGCATTTTTAAATATTTCTATTGACTCCTCTTTTACATATTTAAATTCATTTTCACGATCTAAAATTTTTCGAGCTACTTGAAAGCCATATTCAATTTGAAGTACATCATAGCCTAATTCTAAAGCTAATTTTTTTGAATAATCCAGAAGTGGCCTGTCCACTGCATATCCTATTCCTGGTAGTATCACAGCTAAAGTATCACTTTCCTTACTTATTATTTTATCTTCTAAATCAACTCCCCAATAAGAAATTATTGCCTTTTGCTCATCCATATATCATGACTTCCTTTCTAATTATGTTCTTCTAAAAATCCTTTAACATCAATTAGATTTTTGCATATCTTAAATGCTAATTTCTTTGTTTCGTCTTCTAATTCTTTCATATCTGGAACATGTATACCGACCATCTTAGCTGCATGTGCTGCTGTTATTCCTGCATCTGAATCCTCTATAACCATACAATTTTCAGGTTTTACCTCTAACCCCTTTGCTGCTTTTAAAAAAATTTCTGGATTTGGCTTAGAATGTTCTACTTGATCTCCGCACACTACACAATTCACCTTATCCTTTACTCCTGCCTCTTCTAATAATTCGAGTGCTCTTTCTCTTCTTGTAGAAGTAGCTACCGCTATCTTATATTTTTTATTATTTAAATAATCTAATAATTTATGTACATCTGGTTTAACTTTTACTCCATTTTTATTAGTAAACTCTAACGCCATTTTAGATTTTTTCTTATATATCTCTTCGAATGGGAAGTCTTCTCCATACTCTTTCTTTAATACTCCCCTTATACCATCAATGTTTCTCCCTATGAATTTAAGATAAATTTTTTCATCCATCTCATAGTCATAATCTTTTAAAACTTCCTGGAAACACTTAAAAGATAATCTTTCTGAATCTATTAATACTCCATCCATATCGAAAATTACTGCGTCTACTTTTTCCATCTGTGTCTTCCCCTTTTCATCAAATTATTACTTTTCTAATTAATTCTAACATATATAAGTATAACCTCAAAATAATTTGCACTAAATTATTTTGAGGTTATAACGTTATATACTTACTATTCTCCAATTATGGCATTTAAAACATCTGCTTTCGCATTATCATCTGCCTGCCAAATATTTCCCTTTTTATTCAAATTTATTGATACTGTTTTTGTATCATCTTTAAATGTACCATCTGCCAATTCTTCTCCAATAACTTTAAAAGATTCTTGTAACACATCCTTTTGAGACATTGATGGATTAGCAAGATATTCTCCTGTGATCTTATCTTGAGCGTCCTTAACAATCTTATTCATATCAAAAACTTTTACTTTTACATTAACTTTTGCTGTTTGTTTATCTGTTGAATCTGGAGTCACTTCAAAATCTGCTTTAGACATACCTTTAAGAACATTATCCTTAAAGTTATTTTTAACATCATCTGTAACTACATCACTTCCAAGTCCTGAAGCTGAAAAAAATGCCATTATCTTGTCTTCATCATCTTTCTTTATCTTATCAAGATCTTCTTCCTTCATTCCTATTTTGTCAATTCCTGTTTTGTCATCCTTTAGCAAAGCATTAAAATAAATTTTAGCACTTTCCTCTGGTGTAGCTTTCATTCCACATGAAATAAGCATGATACTAGCCATCATTACAACTAACATCATTGAAAATAGTTTTGTTAATTTTTTCATTATTATTTATCTCCCTAAAAATAAAATTTTACTTTATAATTTTATCCTATAATTTCTGTTTATGGCAATCCGCTGACATTCCCTATAGTTAAATTCCTCTTGTTTTCCTCCTATTTCCTCAGATCTTCTCCCATTTTTACACCATTAATGAAACAACTTCCAAATAAGTATATAAACATTACATATCTCTACAATTATCTAACAGAAAAATTCTAAAAATTTCTTTGCACTTATGAGTAACCCCTCCAATGATCATATTAGATGAAACTATAAGCAGCATAGATACACGAACTGAGATAAATATCCAAGAAGCTTTCAATAAACTGATGATTGGCCGCACAAGCTTTATAATATCCCATATATTATCTACAACAAAACAGGCTGATGCAATCTTATTCCTAAAAGACGGACAAATTATAAAACAAGGTAATAACAATAACCTTCTATTACAAAATGGCTTCTACACAGAATTATACAACAGCCAATTTGCAGTCGGTTAACCCAAACTTGAAACTTAAACTTATGTAGCGGCTAACCAAAAAAACATATATTTTTGTTCCACAGGACTTATGAAATTTTCACTGGAAAGTTCTAAGTGAAAGGTTGTCCCCATTTCTGCATGCTCCTCAAACAAGTTGAGGACAAGCAGTAAATGGAACAACCATTCACTAACAACTTTCATCAGCTCAATTTCAAATGCCTATTGCACAGATATTTATGTGATTTCTGGTATAGATGTACAAAAAAGTTTAACAAGTATAGATTATTATCCTATGTGTCAGTAAATCTACAAATTGTATACCCATATAGATTTAGAATTTATAAATCATATTTATACTTTGGAATATATGCCATATCAGAAAGGACAGGTACTCTTTTATGCAGTGTTACATTAGAGAATTGGTTGTAGGCATTTCTTCAGCAGAAGTTGTTCCATTTTTTGCTTGTCCAAGTTTATCTTGGAGCATGCAGAAATGGTGCAACTTCTGCTGTTAGAAATCACCAACCAATTCTCTCAGTAACCGAAATAATAGAGTACCTGTCCTTTCGGTGAGTTATGGCATAATTCTAGTATAAATATCTATACAAATTCTATAGATCCTTTTGATAATTTTGCTATTCTTGCTAAAGAGTAAACATCGTAACCTTTGTCTTTTAGAATTTGTGGACCTTTTTGGAATGACTTTTCTATTACTATTCCTATTCCTGCAACTTTGGCTCCTGCTTCTTCTACTAGCCTAGCTGCTCCAAGAGCCGCTTCTCCATTAGCTAAGAAATCATCTATTATTAGTATGTTGTCTTCTTTACTTATATATTTTTTAGACAATGTCAACTCATAATTTAGATCTTTTGTAAAAGAATGAACTGTAGTTTGATAAACATCGCCTTTTAATATTTTTGAATTTTGTTTTTTTAAAGTAACCATAGGTAAACTCATTTGCATTGCAGTCATTACTGCTGGTGCTATACCTGAGCTTTCTATCGTAAATATCTTAGTAACTTTATGATTTTCAAAATAATTTTTGAAATATGTACCCATTTCGAACATCAATGCTGGATCAACTTGATGATTTAAAAATGAATCAACTTTTAATACATTTTCAGATAATGCATTTCCTTCTTCTAATATACGTTTGCGTAAACTTTCCATTAATTATCAACTCCATCTTTTTCGTCTTTAAATATAAAATTTAGTATTAACACTACAATTGTTCATGTTGATGTTGCTAAATATAATTATTTTTCATTCTTTTTGAACCATTTAACTATAGTAAAATAGCCATTTATAATAATTATCCACATATTTAAATTTATTATAAATTCCTAAAGAATAAAAAAACACCTCAAAAAAATGAGGTGTCGTATTTTTAGATATAAATATACAATAAATATTTAAAACCAAAACACTACCTCGTAGTCTGCTAATTTACGGATAGCAGGTAGAGACTTCCTGAGCCATAATCTCTGGAATATACGAGTCTTTTGTATGAACTGTTTTTTATTATATCACATGCATATTTATTGTACAAACATATTAATAATTAATTTTTTTATTTAGAGAGATTAACTTCATTTCCTATTTGGAATTTATCTATTTCCTTTATCGTAAAATCAAGCCCTAGCTCCAATCTCTTATCTTTATCTAAATTATCAAATTCTACAATGTATCCAAGAGAATCATTTGTATCCTTATAGAAAGACATATTTTCTTCATTTTCATAAAAACTATAATAATGATTTGCTTTTACATCTTCAATTGTAGGATATAGACGCATAGTACTTGCCATTAGAAGACTTTCTTTTTCAGTAGCTCCCTTACAATATATTTTTACGCTATTATCATTTCTTTCAACTTTATATATTTCTCCTTTTGTTCCATCAGAAAAATCAAAGTTTTTATCATAGCTTATATTATTGGTAGTTTCCTTACTGGTTTCAGCTTTTTTCTCATCTAAATTTTTATAATTCTCCTCATTAATTTTTTCTCCCTCATCCTCACTCATAGTGCATATTATAGGTATTACACTTATAGCATTTTGATCTTTTACTTTATCAAAGGTAGCTGCTTTTGCTTCATAAACACCTTTAATCACAGAATTATTGCCATCATTCGAAGAATAATTTCGTTCATTCATTGTTCTATACATCCTATCTCCAATTTTTAATATTAATGGATTAGGTGAAATATCATATGCTTCAATTGAATCACCTTTTTCTTGCTTATCATAAGTAATTTCAGTACCAAAAATATTAGATTCTAATTTGCTTACTGTAAAATTAAATTCTGGCACCTTAATTGAAACATCTTTTTCCATTGTATCATTAAATGATTCTGTAAAATCTACATTGGCATCCATGCCTACATTAATTTTATACTCAGGAATTACAATATCTACTCTTAAATTTCCCCTCTCAGGTATTTCTTCCTTATCTACTTCCTTTTCAAGGGAAATTTGCAATGTGTTTTCATCAATATTCCTATATGATGCACCAGAACTTTCCTCTTTATTATCACCATAAGTCAATAATGTTATTACATTATTTCCATGTGATTTACTAAAAGGTTTTTGACTTTTAACTTTTACTACAACTTGTAATTTATGTTTTGTTGCTGCTATGCTGTCAATTGATATTTTTAAACCATTTTGTTCTATATCATTATCTTTGCTAACAATATATTTTTGACTTTCTCCTGAATTATCACTTGCAGTATAAGGCGAAACTGCTTGTACACCGCTACTATTGGCAAAAACAGGCATTTCCATCATTCCAACATTTAATGCTACTCCAAGCACAGAACTTAATAATATATTTATTTTTTTATTTAACATAAAATCTCCTCACTTTTACAATACAATATTCTTCTGGCCTACATAGTAAATTTTTAAATATGTTTTTATTATAAAAATATTACTTTAATAAGCTTACTTCATCTTCCAATTTAAACTTATCAGCCTGCTTTATTGTTTTATTAATATTTAGAGCCACTGGCTTATCTTTTTCAACATTATTAAATTCCAAAATATATCCAAACGCTTTGTTTGCATCTTTATAAAAACTTACGTTTTTATTATCATAATATATACTATCAACTTTTCCATTTGCATTTTCATAACGTATATCTATATTACATGCCAATAATAGACTTTCTTTTTCAGATTGCCCAGCACAGTACACTTTAATTGTATTATCATTTCTTTCTATATTATATATTTCTCCCTTTGTTCCATCTGCAAAATTAAAATCTCTATCATAACTTATATTATTAACAAGGTCTTTTGTAACATTATTTTCATCTTTATCTTTATATAATTTATCCATTTCATCTGTTGTAAAATTACAAATTAAAGGGATTAAGCTTAAACCTTTTTCATCTCTAATCTTGTCATATGTTGCTGATTCTGCCTCATAATTTCCTGCACCTACTCCATCTTTTTCAGAATATCCGCCTTTTCTACTCATTCTATACATTCTATTATCAGTTTTTAATATCATTGATGAGTTCCAGGAAGTATCTTCATCTTCACCTTTATTTTCATCACTTTCAGGTCTGGTATAGCCAATTCTTGTACCTAACACATCGGATTCTAATTTATTAAGATTATAGTTTACTCCTGGTATATTTCCTGATATATCTTTATCTAATATGTTATTAAAGGATTCTGTGAAATCTACAGGAATATCCATTCCTATATTAACTTTATAATTAGCAAGTACTATATCGACTCTCAGATCTCCCTTTGAGCTATATTCTCCATCATTATTATACTTTTCTAAAGTTACAGTCATGGTTTTATCATCTATATACGTCTGACTTGAATTTGTATGATCAAAACCATTATCATCTCCATATGTTACTTCAAAAATTGAGTTGGAGCGGTCTTCTTTATCAAATGGTTTGTCACTTTCTATCTTAAGTACGACTTCCATATCTTTCTTCGTAGCAACTGCTTTATCTACAGTTACTTTAATTCCATTTTGGACTTCACTTTTATTTATATTTACAAAATAGTCCTTATTTTCTGCGTATGTAACACTAGCTGATGTAGTTGCAGCTGCGGCTAAGTTATTCACTGAAGCTTCTGCTACAGTATTATCAGCATAAGCAGGCGTTAATTCCATTGCTCCTATTATTAACGTAAATGCCATACTTCCTAATACTGGTCCTAAAATTCTACTTATTTTCCTATTTAGCATTTTAAATACCCCCTTCTTTTATTTTCAAACATTACTCTTTAAGTTAAATTTATCCTTATAATGGTATTATAAACCAATTATTATCTTATAACATCTTAATTTTTTCTAAAGTTCCAGGTTAAACCCAATAACTTATATAATAATAGGTTGTTGAATAACTATTTGTAAAAATTAGTTACTCAACAACCTACACTTAAATTATCTGTTAATTCTATTTAAAAGCCAAGCCATATTATCGCCAATAGATTCCATATTTTTCATTCCTTCAATATCATTAAGCACTTCTCCAACTTCTTTTCCGTACACCATATTCCAATAAGTGCCACCAACTAGATACATTTGTGTACAGTGTAAGAAATAATTCATAGTATCAAAAGCACGTGTTGCCCCGCCTCTACGAACAGCTACTACTGAAGCGCCTGCTTTGTGTTTAAAAAAATCTCCATTAGCACTGGATACCATACCAATCCTCTCTAATAAAGCCTTCATATTAGCTGATACATCTGCAAAATATACTGGTGAACCTAAAATTATGCCATCAGCTTCAATCATTTTTTCTATACATTCATTTACAATATCATTTTTAAAAACACATTTATTATCTTTGTTTTTAAAGCAATTTCCACACCCTATACATCCATTAATTTTTGCATTACCTAAATCAATAAGTTCAGTTTCTATACCATTTTTATTTAATTCGCTAAATATTGCTTTAATAATAATAGATGTATTCCCATCCTTTTTCGTACTTCCATTAATACCTATAACTTTCATTTATATACCACTCCTATTTTGTAATTATTGTTTTAAATTATTGATTTATATGATAAAATCAATTTAAATGCTGTACAACATAGTTTTATTATATTTTATATGCAGAAATTTTAATAATATTAATACAATATATCTATATAACTTTAAGTTATAACAGGAGGTAAAAATGATTAGTGTGGATCAAATGAAATATTTTATAGAAATAGTTAAGCAAGGCAGTTTAAATAAAGCCGCACAGCATTTATATATTTCGCAGCCTGCACTTACAAAACAATTAGGAATTTTAGAAAAGTCCATGAAATGTACATTATTAATAAGAACTCAAAGTGGTATAAAATTAACTGCTTCTGGCAGATATTTTTATGAACGTTCAAATATGATTATTTCAATGATTAATGAAACTATAAATAAGGTTGAAGGATTTAGTGATGAAAATACAATTAGGATTGGTGCACTACCAAATTTAATTACATATTTTTTGCCTAAGTATGTAGATAAATTTAAGAGTATTGATCATGATGTATTTATTGAAGCAATGGATACAAACAGTGAACTTCTTGCAAATTTAGATGACAATGTATTCAATATAGTATTCGTGTCTGATGCAATAGAAAAATCTAACTTTGTTACTATTCCGTTAATTGTTGAGCCCTTTTTCGTAGTTATGAGTAATAGAAATCCTTTAGTTAATACTCCGGAAATTGATTTTTTCACCATCATGAAGGAAAGATTAATTTTGTATAAAGATCCCTGCCCAATAAGGGCAAAGATCAGGGAACATTGCAATCTTATGAACCTTATACCAAATATTGTATTAGAACTTGAAGAAACAGAATCAGTTATAAAGTATGTTGAACAAGACTTTGGTATAACAATTTTACCTGAAATGGCTGTAAATAAAATAGATAACCATTTAATAAAAGTTCGGGAAATAAAAAAATTTCCAATCTGTAGAGTAGTATCAGCGGTAATAAAAAATGAAAAAAGTTCGTTTTTCTTGCCAATGCTATTGTAGGAATCACTTTTATTTATATTTACAAACTGTTATATTTTCTTCATTTAATCCATCAATAACAATAATTTCTCCTATTAACAATTTTTGCTCCAACTTCATTTTCCATGTCTGTTTCCATCCTCTAAAAAATATTTTCACCTTAGTATAACTTCATATTCTATTTTTTTGAAATCTATGTGACGTAATTTAATTCTATATCTTAAAACTTAATACTAACTGAGTTAATTTTTCTGCAGTTTCAGCCTGGGATTGTGCAACCTTTGCAACTTGCTCAATTGCATTATTAGTTTCACCTATTCCCACTAAAATTTCTTCAGAATTGCTTTTAGTATTCTGCATCTTTTCTGCAATATTTTGTACAACACTTGTGATTTCTTCTGTAGATGCATTTAATTCTTCAGCCATTGCTGCAATATTTTGTGATAAATCACTAATAAAAACTGCATCTTTTTCATATTTCTCACCTGTATCAATCAATAAATCATAATCTTTTTTTACACTATCATCTATATAATATAAGATATCTTTGGAATTACCTGATAAGTTATCAAAAGTAGCTTGGACATTTGAAACTACATCCTGAATATTTTTTACATATTCAGCCGATTGTTCAGCAAGAACTTTAACTTCATTTGCAACAACTGCAAAACCTTTTCCATTTTCTCCTGCTCTTGCAGCTTCAATGTTAGCATTTAAAGCTAGTAAATTTGTTTGTTCTGCTATTGCTGCTATAGATTTAGCAATTACACCTATTTCACTTACTACCTTTCCTTGCTTAATGGCATTAATTATTTTTCTGTGCTTTTCTTCATATAACTTATCTGCATCATTTTTAGATTTAAAACCTTTATCTTTTATATCAGTAGCTCGTTCTTTAATGTCTATAGATTGCTCACTGCTTTCTGTTGAATTAGATGCTAATTGAGTTATTCCAGAGTTAACTTCCCCAATTGTTGCAGTCAATTCTTCAGTAATTGTATTTATTCCAAGTATATTATTTACTATTTCAGATGTATTCTTATCTATATATTGAAAATTACTAGACAATTCTTCTAAATTTGAAGATAATTCTTCACTAGACGCTGTTACTCCTTGTGCCTGGTTTATTACATTTTCAATTACTACTTTCATTTTTTCTTTTGCATTATTTAAAGCTTTAATGAGTTTTCCAAGCTCATCATTACTGTTACTTTCCATTGAATAAGTCAAATCTCCATTTCCTAAAGCTTCTGCAAATAGTAACCCCTTTTTTACTGCCTTTGAAATATATGACGATAAAGCTATTCCAATTGCTATTGCTGAAATAAGACCTAATATTAAAATTCCATGCATTATATTAGTTGTTATATTATAATCTTCCGTATTGTTTGTATACGCCTCTTCTGCTTCCTTTTCATTTATTTGAATCAAATTATTAAGATCTTCCGTAATACTATCTGTAATTTTAGTAACCTCAGCCCCCTTAATTTTGGCCTCCGTATAATTTCCTTCCTTAATAAGCTCAAAGACATTATCTTTTTCAGTTGAATATTCCTGTAAAAGAGATTCAAAATCATTAAATGCTTTTTTTTCATCATCTGACATATCACTATTAGCAAAAGCATCAACATATTCAGTATTTTTAGTTCTAATTGACTCAATTTTCTGTAAAGCTGCTTCTACTTTTGAATTATCTTGCTCTAAAACAGCGTTATTAACTATTGCAATTTCACTTAAAAAATTCTCTTTAATTGCATGTATTTGATCAATACTTTGAAGGTTATCTAAATATAATTCCTCTGAACCACTTTTCATTTTTGTCATACCAAACTTCCCAAAAAATCCAGTTATTCCAATCAATAAGGCAACAATCATAAACCCTGTTAATAATTTCGTTCTAACAGATAAATTTCTTATGCTTTTCATATGTATTCCTCCTATGTAATCTTATCTTTAGTGTTATACTTAATTTTAAGTATATTTATGCAATAACTATATTAGCACATTAGACTTATCTTTATATCACTAATATACCATCTAAAGATATAATTTCATGCATTTCTATATTTTAGTAAAATCACTTCACCAATAGAATAGCAAAGAAATATCTCAGTTCTGTCACAGCCATGTCACAATTTAGTTATAAATTAATAGCTAACTCAAAGTTATTTATTTATATAAACTTATTTTTTCGCCAATAATAATACATTTTGAATCTTTACCATGACCTATTTCACTTGTTTTAACAATTGGAATGTTTGGATTATCTACTATTCTTGTAACAATCTCTATTATATTAGGTAAATACTTTTTCTTTTCCATTTCTGTGAAACTTCCAAGTATTATACCTTTAACCTTTTTAAACGCTCCCATTTGTTTATATTGAGTTACATAGGTATCCATTTTAGGAACCTCCCCGCCTAAACTCTCTAAGAAAATAATTTTATCCTGAAAATCTGGTATATATTCTGTACCGGCAAGTTTTGCAAAACAACGAAGATTTCCTCCCACAACAATTCCTTCCATGTTCCTACCCTGTATCCATTTATAATCGAAAGTTAATAATTCATTTCCATCCCCCATAAATGTGCTTTTAAACTCTTTTATTTGTTTTTCCCTATTATCTTCTACTAGGTTCCTTATTTGATAAAGATAAGTTTTTATATTGGTCTTTGAATACAAGGAATTTATAATTACAGATAAATCGCTGTATCCAAAGAAAGGTTTGGGATTTTCCTTAATAATTTCAAAATTCAAATACCCTAAAACCCCATTTGCTAAATCCCCACCTGATACATCAAATATAGCTTTAATACTATTGTCTTTAAAAAACTCCATCAGAATCTCAGCTCGTTCTTTTCCAGTACCATTAAACTCCGAGTATTTTTTATATATTTTATCACTAAAAACAACTTGAAGCCCTAAATTATTTAGTGTATTCTCTAGTTCCATCATTGTTACTTTTCTACTTTCATCCAATCCATTGGAACAAGCCACTATTCCTACTTTATCTCCATTATTTAATATCTTCATATAATACCTACTCCTTTTCCGTCAAATTAAAACTCAAAAATATTATTATAACAAATATCCTTATATATACCCAATTCGCAAACTTGACTTATTATATACTAATCATCTATTTAATTTAAATTTTTATATGTTCAACTATACCAGAAATCACATATATTTTTGTGAAACAGGCATTTGAAATTGAGCTACTCTAAAGTTCTTAATGTGAGTTTGTTCCATTTATGCTTGTCACGAACTTGTTTCGGGAACATGCATAAATTGATGCATACTCACATTTAGAACTTTTCAGCGAAAATTTCATAAGTCCTGTGGAATAAAAATGTATGTGATTTCGGTAAGTT
>NZ_LZZL01000076.1:0-28998 GCF_002006495.1 Clostridium sp. BL-8 | reverse complement strand
GAGTAAGCGACCATCATCAAATCATAGATTTGAGATGTCTGCTTAACCGATTCACACAAAATCATAGAGTGCACTATGTGAAAGTTCGAGACACCAAATGCAAGATTTGGACTCTCGCTTTTGGGTTACTGCTTATCAGTAAAATACTACAATAGGCTTGCTATGATGGCACTTTGATTTTTTGTCTGATGAAAAATATGCATAGCAGCTTTGGACTTGTTATTTATTTTCATGTGCCTAAGTGAGCATGCTACTGACTAATTATATGAAGGCTTTAAAAGTAAGAGGTAAAAAGTGAAGTTTCTAATTCTGTACTTTGGAAAGATTAACTTTTTCATATATAGAATTCAAAGGAACATAAATACAAGGTTATTTTCTTTAAGGGTTCGAATAGACAAGAAGTATACATAGCTACCATTTTTTGAAGATGAATGAAGGTTATAGAAAAAAAATCTATAGCCGATTTTTGTTTTTAGTGTTATCTTATTAAAGGAGAATGTTTATTTTGCGTAGAAATAAAGATATGAGGTGATTTAATTTGGGTAGAACTAAAGGCAAACATAGCACTACAAAAGGTAAAAAAGATGAAAATATAACAAATCCTGATATAGTAGGCGTTGTATATATTGCTACAGGAATAATACTTGGTATAGCAATATACACCTCTTTGGCTGGAATGTTATCGTCTTTAGCACAAAAAATATCAGATGCAGTAATTGGGGTCGGTGCGTATACATTGCCTGTTTATTTAATATATTTTGGATTCCAATATATAAAAACTAGAGGAAATATTAAATTAAACAAGAACTTTTGGGGAATAACTATATTGGTTCTTGTTATTATGTTAACTTTCGGAATTATAAATATTCAAACCTTAGAAAATAAAGATGTTTTTATTGATAACATAAGATTAATTATAAATAATGATAATGAAAATCTGCATGGGGGATTAATCTCATATCTTATATGCTATCCACTGTATAGGGCGGTTGGAGTTATAGGTACATATATAATCCTTCTTGCTTTTTCTGTAATTGCTGTGATTTTAATATTTGACATAACTTTATATGATTTAGGGTTAAAAGCATATAATAAGGGAGAAAAAATAAGAAATATAAGAAGTAAACGGGTAAGTGAAAGAAGTGAACAGCCCAAAGCACGTGAAAGTTTCATAAATATAGTAGAGAAAGGTGAAGAGAACAGAAAGAGCCAAGATGAAAGAGAAGAATTTTTATCTAAGGTAGATAAAAAAATAAAGATTCTAGATTTTATGAAGAATTCAAATGAAATCGAAGATGAAAATCAGATAGAGAATGAAGAACCTTTACGAGAAATAAGATCGGAGGTTTCATCAGACATTGAAATAGATAGCTTCTTGGAAAAAAATACAACAAATAGTTCGCGTAAAAAAGAAAATTTGGATAATGATGTGAAGGATGTTGTAAATAAAGAAATACAAGAACATATTTTTGAGCAAAAGGAACAAAGAGAATATAGACATCCAAGTTTAGAATTGTTAAAAGCAAATTCTAGTACAAAGCTTAATAGCAGTGATAAAAAGGAATTAATAGAAAATGCTAATAAGCTTGAAGAAATTTTAGCTAATTTCGGTGTTGATGCGAAGGTAACACAAGTTACCAAAGGTCCATCTGTTACAAGATTTGAACTTCAGCCAAGTCCTGGAGTTAAGGTTAGTAAAATTGTAAATTTGTCAGATGATATAGCCCTTGGACTTGCAGCTTCAGGGATAAGAATAGAAGCGCCAATTCCAGGAAAGGCTGTTGTTGGGATAGAAGTACCAAACGGAAAGCAGACACCAGTATTCTTAAGAGAAGTATTAGAAAATGATGAATTTATTAATTCTAAGAAAAAGTTAGCTTTTTCACTTGGAAAAGATATTTCAGGAAAATGCGTTGTTGGGGATTTAACCAAAATGCCTCATACACTAATTGCAGGGGCAACAGGTTCTGGTAAAAGTGTATGCATAAATACACTCATAATAAGTCTGCTATATAAATACAATCCTGATGAAGTTAAACTTCTTATGGTTGACCCGAAGGTCGTTGAATTAAATGTGTATAATGGAATACCACATTTATTAATTCCGGTTGTTACAGATCCTAAAAAAGCTGCAGCTGCTTTAAATTGGGCTGTAAATGAAATGACAAACAGATATAAGCTTTTTGCAGATTCTGGGGTTAGAAACATGGAATCTTACAATGAACTATTTAATAAAGGCCTAATAGAACAAAAACTACCTTACATAGTTATAATCGTTGATGAGCTTGCTGATCTTATGATGGTATGTCCAAATGATGTGGAAGATTACATAGGAAGACTAGCGCAAATGGCTAGAGCAGCAGGTATGCATTTAGTTATAGCAACTCAAAGACCATCAGTAGACGTAATAACAGGTGTAATTAAGGCGAATATACCATCTAGAATATCTTTTGCAGTTTCATCGCAAATCGATTCTAGAACTATCTTAGATGGATCAGGTGCAGAAAAACTATTAGGAAAAGGAGATATGTTATATTATCCAGTAGGAGAAAGCAAACCTCTTAGAGTCCAAGGTTGCTTTATATCTGAAGAAGAAGTTGAACAAGTTGTATCGTTTATTAAGAGTGAGCAAGGCGATATTAATTATGAAGAAGAGATAATTGATCATATTAATAATGCAGCAGACTCAAAGACTTCTGAAGCAGGTGAAAAGAGTGAAGATGTAGATGAATTACTTAATGAAGTAATAAATGTTGTTGTTGAATATGGGCAGGCGTCGACTTCTTTTATTCAAAGGAAGTTTAGAATAGGATTTAATAGAGCTTCACGAATTATGGATCAGTTAGAGGAAAGAGGAATTATATCAGAGAAGGATGGTAGCAGACCAAGACAAGTACTTATTACAAAACAACAACTTATAGATGATAATGATGAAGAAGATAAAGATAATTAAATAATAAATTTAGATTAAGTGTGAAATTTAATTGAACATTGTGTTAATTTTTGCATTTATAAGGAGTAATATACTAATTTTTAATGTAACATTAATAATAACAACTTGTAATATGTAGTTTTTATTTGCTATAATTAAAGCTATTAAAAAACAGGAGGATGCAAAAACTTGATTGAAAGCAAAATAGAAATAATAAGTGGAAAAGAAAAAATAAATGACTATACTTTAAGTAAGTACAAAGTTGGTATGGTAAGCTTAGGGTGTGATAAAAATAGAGTTGATTCAGAAATAATACTAGGTAAAATGAGTGATGAGTATGAAATAACAAATGATCCTAAGAAGGCAGATATAATTATTGTAAATACATGTGGATTTATAGAGAGCGCAAAACAGGAATCAATAGATACAATTTTAGAAATGGCGGATTATAAAATAAATTATAAATGCAAACTGCTTATAGCAACAGGCTGCCTTACACAAAGATACGGAGAAGAATTAGAAAAGTTAATACCTGAAATAGATATTATGCTTGGGGTTAATGATTATAATAAAATAAATGAAATTATAACTGATTTCATTGAAGGAAACAAGAGAGCAGCAGAGTTATTAAGTTATTCTGATGACAATATTAACGAAGGAAAAAGAATACTTACAACTCAAAAAGAAAGTGCATATATAAGAATTGCAGAAGGGTGTAATAATTTTTGCACATATTGTATAATTCCTAAAATAAGGGGAAAATTTAGAAGTAGGAAAATGGAAAACATTATAAATGAAGCGAAAGATTTGAGTAAAAGCGGGGTACAGGAAATAATACTCATAGCTCAGGATACGACTTTGTATGGAAGTGATATCTATGGAAAGAAAAGTCTTCATTTATTACTTCAAGAGTTATCAAAAATTGAAGGGATTAAGTGGATTAGAGTGCTATACTGCTATCCAGAGGAAATATACGATGAACTTATAGAAGAAATCGCAAATAATAATAAGGTTGTAAAGTATTTAGATTTACCGATACAACATATAAGTGATAAAATTCTAAAGCTTATGGGAAGAAAAACAAGTAAGCAGGATATAATAGATAAGATACAAAAACTTAGAAAAAGCGTTCCAGAAATTGTTTTAAGAACAACTTTTATAGTGGGCTTTCCAAATGAAAATGATGATGATTTTAACGAAATCATAGAATTCTTAAAAGAATACAAACTTGATAAAGTAGGAGTATTTACTTATTCACAAGAGGAAGATACGCCAGCAGCCAAAATGGAAGGGCAGATAAGTGAGCCTGTTAAGAAAAAAAGAGAAGAAGAATTAATGATAGTACAAAAAGATATTTCTGGAGAAATAAATAAATTGAAAATTGGAAAGTTATATGATATTCTTGTTGAGGGATATAATGGTAAGTATTATTATGGGAGAAACTATGAAATGGCTCCTAATATAGATGCAAATGTATTGTTTAAATCATCAAAAAGTATAGATAATGGTAAGTTTGTAAAAGTAAAGATAATTGAAAATATGGATTATGATTTAGTAGGAGTTGTTGTGGATGAATCTTGCAAATAAGTTAACCTTAATTAGAATAGTTTTGGTTCCTGTATTTTTAATATTTCTAGCCGTAAGAGATATACCTTATGGTAGTTTTATAGCTACATTTATATTTATTTTAGCTTCATTAACTGATAAGCTTGATGGGTATATTGCTAGAAGCAGGAATCAAATAACGAATTTTGGGAAATTCATGGATCCTTTAGCAGACAAATTATTAGTTACGGCGGCTTTAATCTCTTTGGTTGAAGTACATGTGGTACCATCATGGGCTGCAGTTGTTATAATCGCTCGCGAATTTGCAGTTTCAGGCTTAAGATCAATAGCGGCAGCACAAGGAAGAGTTATAGCAGCGAGCTGGTGGGGAAAAATCAAAACAGTTATTCAAATAATAGCAATAATTTTATTATTATTAAAGATAAACATACATGATGCAAAATTATTGAAGATTTTTACAATAGATAATTATTACTTAAAAAAATTCTTTGTCATAGTGCCAACAGTAGCTCTTATGCTTGCGGTTATTGTAACATTAATTTCTGGCTATGATTATTTCAAGAAGAATAAAGAAGCCGTTTCTTATGATAAGTAGAAGCTGTAGCTAAAAATATGAAAAAATAAAAATTTTATGTTTAATGTTTAAGAATGTATAAAATTGGATATAAATTAAATGGTTCCTTCTTTAATTTACTTAAAGAAGGGACTTTTCATAAGGTGCGTTCAAAAGAATAGCAGAGTAGCTTGCATATTTGACATTATTATTTTCTTTGTATATGCCTAGAATTAATTATTGACTATAGTTTAGAATTAATTTATAATAAATACAGAACATAAGTTCGATAGAAGGGAGCTATTAGTATTATGGGAAATATAAATGCAGAAAAGTTAAAAGCAATTGAAAGTGCTATGAGTCATATAGAAAAACAATTTGGTAAAGGTTCAGTAATGAAATTAGGTGATCATAATATTTCTAATATGGATGCTATATCAACTGGATGTCTAGATTTAGATATAGCTCTTGGAATTGGTGGGGTACCTAAAGGAAGAATTATTGAAATTTATGGACCAGAAAGTTCAGGAAAAACTACAATTGCACTTAGTATAGCAGCAGAATCACAAAAAAAAGGCGGAGCTGTAGGATATATAGATGCTGAACATGCGTTAGATCCTAGCTATGCTCAAAAACTTGGTGTGGATGTTGATAGTTTGATAATCTCTCAGCCTGATACTGGAGAGCAGGGACTTGAAATTGCGGAAGCTCTAGTTCGTTCTGGCGCAATTGATGTTTTAGTAGTAGACTCTGTTGCGGCTTTAGTACCAAAAGCTGAAATCGAAGGAGAAATGGGCGATTCGCATATTGGGCTTCAAGCAAGACTTATGTCTCAAGCTTTAAGAAAACTTGCAGGAACAATAAATAAGACTAATTGCGTTGCTATATTTATTAATCAGTTAAGAGAAAAAGTAGGAGTAATGTTTGGATCGCCAGAAACAACAACTGGAGGAAGAGCATTAAAGTTCTATGCATCAGTGCGACTTGATATTAGAAGAATAGATTCAATAAAACAAGGTGATGCGATAATCGGTAACAGAACAAGAATAAAGGTAACTAAAAATAAAGTAGCACCACCATTTAAACAAGCAGAGTTTGATATTATGTACAATGAAGGTATTTCAAGATATGGAAATATCGTAGATGTTGGAGTAAAGGAAGAGATAGTTCAAAAAAGCGGCGCTTGGTTTTCTTATAATGATATAAGATTAGGCCAAGGAAGAGAAAATGCTAAGCTGTATTTGAAGGAAAATCCAGAAATAGCGTTAGATATAGAAAATCAAATCAGAGAAAAATATAATCTTCCACCTGCAGAATTGATTAAAATAAACAATTCTGAAGAAGCAATCGATAAGGTCAATGATGATATAAGTGAAAGTGTTGAAGAGAAAGTAGAAAAATAAAAATAATTTTAACTAAGATATGAATAAAAATAATTTCGCTTCATAATATATTAATAGGTTGAATTACAAGTATAGCTGCATGTATGATTAAACATATATGTAGCTATATTTACAATGCTTTAGTATAGGCGAAAACAATGTGATACGAGGGATAGCCATTATATGAGTAAACTTGACATAATTTTGTTTTTAATATAGAATAAAAAGGAATACTGGTTTATCATATTCCAAATGCAGTGAGAAGAATATGACACCTTACTATACTTTCTTGTTAGTAATATAATGAGAAATAATAAATTAGGAGGTGTTTATGTGCAACTAGCAGGAATTATATTAGTAGACGTATTGGCTTTACTAATATTAGGAATAGTGGTTTATAAAACGATTCAAAATATATCGAAGACTAAGATAGAATCGCTTGAAAAAGAAGCAGAAGAAGTTTTAAACAGAGCCAAAAGGGATGCAGAAGCTAAAAAGAAAGAAGCAATCCTTGAAGCAAAGGAAGAACTTCATAAATTAAGAAGTGATTTTGATAAGGAATCTCGGGACAGAAGAAATGAAATTCAAAGGCTTGAAAGAAGAATAATTCAAAGAGAAGAGGCACTTGATAAGAAAAGTGAACTTCTTGAGAAAAAGGATGAAACAATCAATGAAAGAATGCTTGAGGTAGATCAAGTAGAAGCAAAGGTACAGAAGCTTTATGAGGAAAGAAGAGTAGAGCTTGAAAGGATATCAGCTCTTTCTAGTGAAGAAGCACGTGAAATTCTTTTAAATGAAATAAGAAAAGAAATAAGTCATGATGCTGCTTTAATGGTAAAAGATATTGAAAGTAAGGCAAAGGAAGAAGCAGACAAGAGAGCAAGAGAAATAATTACAACTGCGATCCAAAGATGTGCTGCTGACCATGTGTCTGAATCAACTGTACACGTTGTTGCACTACCGAATGATGAGATGAAAGGTAGAATAATAGGTAGAGAAGGAAGAAACATTAGAACCTTAGAAACATTAACAGGAGTGGATTTAATTATAGATGATACTCCAGAAGCAGTCATTCTTTCCAGCTTCGATCCAATAAGACGAGAAGTTGCGAGAATGGCACTAGAAAAGTTAATAGTGGATGGCAGAATACATCCAGCGAGAATCGAAGAGATGGTTGAAAGAGCAAATAAAGATGTGGAAAGTAGTATAAAAGAAGAAGGAGAGCAGGCAGCTCTCGAAACTAGCGTACATGGACTACATCCAGAATTAATAAGACTTCTTGGTAGATTGAAGTATAGAACTAGTTATGGTCAAAATGTTTTAAAACATTCCATAGAAGTTTCGTATTTGGCTGGCTTAATGGCTTCAGAGCTAGGTTTAGATGTTACTTTGGCTAAAAGGGCAGGATTGCTACATGATATAGGAAAGGCTGTTGATCAAGAGCAAGAAGGGCCTCATGCTTTAATTGGTGGAGATTTAGCTAAGAAATATCATGAATCACCATTAGTAATAAATGCAATAGCAGCGCATCATTCAGATGTAGAAATGCAATCTTTAGAAGCAGTACTAGTTCAAGCGGCAGATGCAGTATCAGCGGCTAGACCAGGCGCTAGAAGAGAGACATTAGAAGCATACATTAAGAGATTGGAAAAATTAGAGGAAATTGCAAATTCACATGAAGGTGTAGAAAAGTCATATGCCATTCAAGCTGGTAGAGAGATTAGAATTATGGTTAAACCAGATAAAGTAGATGATGCTGGAACAGTTGAATTGGCACGCAATTTAGTTAAGAGTGTCGAGGAAGAACTTGAATATCCAGGACAAATTAAAATCAATGTTATAAGAGAAACTAGAGCAGTAGATTTTGCTAAGTAAAAAGATGAAGTATATTTTTTAAAAGTATACTTCATCTTTTATTTTAAAGAATAAATAACATGATTATAATATTTTAAAAATAATTTTAAAATTTTACAATTATATAAAGGAATTTAAAGAAAGATATAGAATATATTTAATGTAAACGATTTGTATATTAAATTTTAGGAGGAAAGACAAAAATGGAAGTATTAAAAGTATCAACTAAATCAAATCCTAATTCTGTAGCAGGTGCATTAGCAGCAATAATAAAAGAAAAGAATATCGCAGAAATTCAAGCAGTAGGAGCAGGCGCAATAAATCAAGCAGTTAAGGCAATTGCAATAGCAAGAGGATTTGTTGCACCAAGCGGAAAAGATATTGTGTGTGTACCTGCCTTCACAGATATACAAATAGATGGAGAAGAGAGGACAGCCATAAAGTTAATAGTACAACCAAGATAATGAGTTTATTTAAAATTGATGAAATATAGAATGATTTTTGAGTTGAAATTATTTATAAAAACGTTTATACTATAATAGTTAAATGCTATATTTATTAATTTTTTTGTAAAGAGGTGTAATGTTAATGATAGCAAAAGAGGTTTCAGTAAAAAATTCATCTGGTCTTCATGCTAGACCAGCAACTTTATTAGTTAAGAAAGCATCATCATTTAAATCGGACGTTAGCATAGAATATAACGGTAAGAAAGCAAATGTAAAGAGCTTGATTGGAGTTTTATCTTTAGCGGTAACTAAGGATGCTGTAATCAAAGTTGTAGCTTCAGGTGATGACGAAGCTTTAGCAGTTGAAGAAATTGTTAAATTAGTTGAAACTTTAGAAGACTAATATACAAAATAGGGTTCCATATTTATAATATGGAACCTTTTTTCTATTTTGTATAGATTCTAATTTAATTAATAAAATAGGTTTATTTGTTGTTAGCAAATAAATTCCATCTAAATAATAATGAAATTAAATCTAGAGCACCTAGAAAAATTATAATATACATAATTCTTTCAAGTTTAGAATTGTTAAAGAGAAAGATGTTCAATAAGTTCAATTTGAATAATCCTATTGTTCCCCAATTAATAGAACCTATAAAAATTAGTATTAAGGAAATCTTGTCAAAAATATTTAACTTACACATAACTTGTCACTCCGATCTTTTATTTTTTAACGTGCTCTATTATTATATTTATATGAATATTAGAGACAATAATAACAAAAAGTAAAATTAAAATTTATAAAAAATTAGACATAAAATTATCGTAAAATTGAAAATTCAATAGGCAAAAATAAAAAAAATATGATATAATACGAATGTTGAATGAGAAAGAATAAAATATATTCGTGTGGAGGTTTTTGAATGAGAAATTTATATAGTACACCTTTAAATTCAAGATATGCATCTAAAGAAATGAGTTTTATATTTTCTGATGATATGAAATTCACTACTTGGAGAAAGCTATGGGTGGCTCTTGCGGAAGGTGAAAGAGAACTTGGTTTAAATATAACTGAAGAGCAAATAAAAGAATTAAAAGAACACATAAATGATATTAATTACGAAGAAGCAGCTCAAAGGGAAAAAGAAGTCAGACATGATGTTATGAGTCATGTATATGCATATGGTCTTCAATGCCCAAGTGCTAAAGGTATTATTCATCTAGGTGCTACATCTTGTTATGTAGGAGATAATACGGATATTATAATAATGAGAGATGCATTAGACCTAATCAAAAATAAAATAGTTACAGTTTTAAATCATTTAAAAAAATTTGCTATTCAATATAAAGATATGCCAACATTAGGTTTTACGCACTTTCAACCAGCTCAGCTAACAACAGTGGGTAAAAGAGCTACCCTATGGATGCAGGATTTAGTGATGGACGTAGAAAATATAGATTTCCTTCTATCAACATTAAAGCTTAGAGGAGTTAAAGGGACTACTGGTACCCAAGCTAGCTTTATGGAACTATTTGATGGAGACGAAAGTAAAGTTAAAGCATTAGATAAAATTGTAGCAGAAAAAATGGGCTTTGAAAAAAGTTTTGGGGTAACAGGGCAAACTTATCCAAGAAAACTTGATTCAATAGTTTTAAATACTTTATCAGAAATTGCACAAAGTGCTTATAAATTTAGTAATGACTTAAGATTGCTTCAAAACATGAAGGAAATGGAAGAGCCATTTGAAAAAAATCAAATAGGATCATCAGCAATGGCATACAAAAGAAATCCTATGAGAAGTGAAAGAATAAGTGCATTGGCGAGATTTGTAATAGTGGATTCATTAAATCCAGCAATTACTGCAGGGACTCAATGGTTTGAAAGAACTTTAGATGATTCAGCTAATAAGAGATTGTCTGTAGCTGAAGGCTTCTTAGCATTAGATGGAGTATTAAATTTATACATAAATATTGCTGAAAATATGGTAGTATATGATAAAGTAATAGCTTCCCATGTACAAAGAGAATTACCATTTATGGCTACTGAAAATATAATGATGGAAGCTGTAAAGAGAGGTAAAGATAGACAAGAATTACATGAAAAGATAAGAGTTCACTCAATGGCAGCTGCTCAAAGAGTAAAAGGCGAAGGTTTAGATAATGACTTAATTGAAAGAATCATAAATGATAATTCTTTTGGTCTTACAGAAGAAGAGATATTAGGAGTTATTGATCCAGCTAAATTCGTAGGAAGAGCACCAAGTCAAGTTGTAGAATTTATAGATGAATATGTAGATCCAATTATAAAAAATAATGAAGAAGCTTTAAAGATAAAGAGCGAAATAACTGTATAAAACTAAAGAGGCAATAAAATTGCCTCTTTTTTTGAAAAAAATTTAGTCAAATTTTAAGGCTCTAAGAGTTGGGTATCTATTTGGATAGATCTCGCTAAGAGGATAATTTAGTTTATTATAACTATGGCAGCAATAGAGACAATCATTATTTTCAAGTTTATAAGTTATAAAGCCATTATGAAAAAATTTACCTATAGCAGGAGTATAAAATTGAATTAAAGAACCTCTATCTAAATAAGTATCATCAGGAAGTTTAGTTCCTAATTTATGTGATATTAGATATGAATATATCTCTTCAACCCTAATCCATGCATTAGTATATGGTTTCCAGGTTGGAGTTTTATTAAGTCCCCCGGCATAAAGGATTTGGGACATGAAATTTGTGCAATCTCCACCAATTCCTTCAAAGGATTTATAATTAGGATTTAGATTTAATGCATAAGTTTCTGCGTAAGTACAAGCCTCGTCAATATTAAAGTCCAAGCTTTTTCTTTTATTTGGAGCATCTTTGGAGGATGAAATAGAGGTTTGAAGAGTTTCATATAATAAATCAATTGAAGGAAATTCATATTCATATGACTTCTGCTTTTCAGAAGAAATAAGATCATATATATGAGAAAGGTCATCATTTAAAATATAATTATATAAAAGGGGATCCTCCTCATTTTCTAGAAGTAATCGTAATTGACATCTATTGTTTAAGTATTCTAAGATAATAATATAATTCTGCATGCAAGCAGATGGTATGTCTTGAGTAGAATTTTCAATAATAAAGGAAATTTTTAAATTAAGCAATAATTTAGTAAAGTGACTATTCATATCTAATATATTATAGTTATAATCAAAATGAAAATTTTTAAATATAGACTTCATTTTTTTTCTCCATTTAAAATCAAATAATTTTTTCAAGTAAATTTTTTCAAGTATATAATTGTCTAAATAATTAAAATCGCCATGAATTAAATTGAGATCTTTATATGGAGTTGAAAGCAATAAGCAAAGATTATATAAAACTTTAGATAGCATATATACATTTCCTGGATTTAAAATTATTATATTCATATATGTATGAATAAAAATATAAATAGTGCAAAAGAATATAGTTAAGGCATGTTAAAACGTAAAACAATTAAGTCTTCACTATAATGAAAAATGTGTACGCATATTTTGTTATAATTTTTTTGATTAAGCTAAAAGAGTTTAAATATCAACAAAAAGGTTCAGAAAAATTAATGAGTAGATATAATTATCATAAGTGTGATATAATAATAACATTAGTGAAAAGTTAAGGGTTAATATCATTAATTTAAAATCAAAAATACAAATTTGACGAATATACTTGCAAAGTATATATATTCTAGGATAAAATCAAATTTGTTAAAGATTTTTTATAAAGGAGCTATAAGAAGAAATGCAAAAATTATCTAACGAAATAGCTAGCAAGTATGAAGAAATAGTTGAAAAAATAAAAAGTTTTTCAAGTGAATTTCTTAATGAAGAATACAAAAATATTTGTGTTCTAGCTGCTGAAACATTATTTTTAAATTGTGAAGAAGATTTAAAAAAGGGAAAAAGTATCTCATGGGCAGCAGGAATAGTGCATGCTATAGGAACAGTGAATAATTTATTTGATTCAAAGGAAGAACCATATGTTAAAGCTGCTGATTTATATAAGGCATTTGGAGTAAGCAGTAGTACAGGCTCTAGTAAATCAAAGGAAGTAAAAAATCTATTAGACTTATCAAAAGAAAATGAACAGTGGATAATAGGTAAAAATAACAATAAAGACATTTTAAAGGATAAGATGTCAAAAGTGAAAGATGAAACGGCAGTTACAGGAAACGATTTAGTAAAAGTAGACAAAAAGGATGAAATAGATAAAAAAGAACCATTTAAATTTGCAGTACATAGAAATTTACTTGAAGCACAAGCAATTATAGATCATGCTTGGAAACAAAAGAATTATAATAGCAAAGCGAAGTATGCAAAAGAAGCATTAACCATATGGGAAGATTGTGCTGATGCATATATTATTTTGTCAAAAGATACTAGCTTAAGTGCAGCTCAAAAGAAAACTCTTTTGGAAAGGGCAGTTAAGGCAGCACAAAATTCATTGAGAATAGATAATTTAGAAAACGCTGAGCCAGAATTATTTAAATTAAAAATAGCTGAACCTTTTTTTGGAGCTAAGTACAATTTAGCTATGCATTTATGGAGAATTGGAGAAAGAGAAGCAGCAATAGAAAATGCTCTTGAGATTTTAAAATATAATGAGCGAGATAATTTAATGGTTAGAGCTATAGTTGTTAATTGGCTTCTAATTGAAAATAAATATTCTGAACTAGAAGATTTATTGAAAAAATATGAAAAAGATAATCTAGCAGCTATGTACTATAGTAAGGTAGCTTTATTATATAAAACAAACAGAATTGACGAAGCAGAACATTTGTTAAGAAGAGCATATAGAAGAAATCCATATGTTATACCATATCTTTTAAGACAAAAAAATATACCTGCTTCACTACCTAACTTGATTAAAATTGGAAGCGAAGTTGAAGCTGCGAAATATGCTAGCTTGGGAATAGAAGTTTGGAATGATTCAGAAATGATTAAATGGCTAAAAGAAAAGAAAAAAGAATTTGATATGATAAAGTTTAATTAGTGCTTTACATTTTTTTAATAATATGATATTTTATATATAGAAAATTTAATATAAAATCTTCGGGGTTGGGTGAAATTCCCTATCGGCGGTACAGCCCGCGAGCTATAATTAGCAGATTCGGTTAAATTCCGAAGCCGACAGTAAAGTCTGGATGAAAGAAGATAGTGATTAATATTAGTTATAATTAAAACTTAAATATTATTACTTTTTGTAAGTCTACCCTGAATTGTAAAATTCAGGGTTTTTATTTTAAGTAATATAAAAAGGAAGTAGTATACAATATTAAAAACTTATATTTTAAAATTTTAATTATAAATAATATTATTAATTAGAATTATAACTAAACCCTGAAGATTTTGAAATTCAGGGTTTTTTTGCGCGTATAAAAATCTTAAATTATTACAAGATTATATATAGACCTTTTATTTTTGTGGGAGATGATGATTTTTTGAATGAAAAGTATATGGAAAGAGCATTGAAATTAGCAAAAATGGGAATTGGCAGAGTGAATCCTAATCCATTAGTAGGGGCGGTTATAGTTAAGGACAACAGGATAATTGGAGAAGGCTATCACGAATGCTATGGAGAGGCTCATGCTGAAAGGAATGCAGTAAAAAATGCAACAGAAGATGTAGAAGGAAGTACTATTTATGTAACACTAGAACCTTGTGCTCACTATGGAAAAACACCTCCATGTGTAGATTTATTGATTGAAAAGAAATTCAAAAAGGTCGTAATTGGAATGTTAGATCCAAATGAATTAGTTGCTGGAAAGAGCATAGAAAAATTAAAGCAGCATGGTATTGAGGTAATAGTTGGAGTTAAAGAAGAAGAGTGCAAAAAAATGAATGAGATTTTTATAAAATATATTACAACTAAGATGCCTTTTGTTATTTTAAAAAGTGGAATGTCTCTTGATGGAAAAATAGCAACTTATAGTGGGGAATCTAAATGGATTACGTCCAAAGAATCAAGAGCAGATTCACAAAACATAAGAAACAGAGTAAGTTCAATTATGGTTGGAGTAAATACAGTTATAGCAGATGATCCAGAGCTTACATGTAGAATTAACAGCGAGAAAAGATTGATAAGAATTATTGTAGATACTAATCTTAGAATTCCTTTAGACTCTAAAGTGGTTAAAAATGAAGATAAGAATACTATTGTTGCAACATCAATAAATTCTGATGAAAATAAAAAACAGCTGCTTAGAGATTTAGGAGTTAAAGTTATAGAAGTGGTAAGTAAAAATAATAGAGTAGATCTAAAAGAGCTTCTAAGGAAGCTTAGGGAGGAAGGCATCGATTCAGTGCTTATTGAAGGTGGAGGAACATTAAATTTTTCAGCGCTTAAAGAGAATATTGTTGATAAAGTTATATTTTATATTGCTCCAAAGATACTAGGAGGAGAACAAAGTAAAAGCAGCATAGCAGGGCAGGGATTTTCAAAATTAAGTGAAGCAGTGAAACTAATCAATATTAGTTATGGAAATATTGGAGAAGATTTAATTATAGAAGGTTATATAGAAAATAAATAAGACGTATGAAAAGAAACATAAGTTAATATACGGAGTTGTTATTTTTCAATATGTTGAAGCAAGGAGGAAAGAATGTTTACTGGAATTATTGAAGAAGTTGGGGTATTGCAAGAATTTAATTTGAGTAGTGGCTTTGGACTAATGGAAATTAAATGCAAAAATGTTTTAGAGGAAACAAGAATAGGAGATAGTATAGCAACAAATGGAGTTTGTTTAACAGTTAAAGAGATGAGTTCAAATTCATTTAAAGCAGAAGCAATGGGAGAAACTTTATCTAAAAGTAATTTGGGAAATCTTAAAGTTGGCGATAAGTTGAACCTTGAAAGAGCTTTAAGGTTAAGTGACAGGCTTGGAGGTCATATTGTAAGTGGTCATATAGATGGAATTGGCAGAATAGTTGCAATAAATGAAGAAAAGGATGGAACCTGGTTTACTATTTCCGCACCTAAGGATGTTTTGAAATACATTATATATAAAGGCTCAATAGGAATAGATGGAATAAGTTTAACTGTCGCTTACGTTGATGATCAAGTATTTAAAGTTTCAGTTATACCACACACTTTAGATAATACCATTCTTCCAGAAAAGAAAGTTAACTCAATAGTAAATTTAGAATGCGATTTAGTAGGGAAATATATAGAAAAGTTATTTGGTGGGAAAAATGCAGAGCAGGAAGAAAAAAAGGAAGATGTTACTATGGAGTTTTTAAAAAATAGCGGCTTCTAATCAGTTGACAATTATTAGTTAACAGTTAATGTAATACAAAAGTTATTAGTAATAAATCAAATTTTTGATTTATTTATCTTATAGTAAAAAAAGATGTGTATATAAATTAAAGTCAGGAGATGTAAATATGAAGTTTAATAGTATAGAAGAAGGCTTAAAAGATATTAAAGAAGGAAAATTAGTAATAATTGTTGATGATGAAGGAAGAGAAAATGAGGGAGATTTAGTAATTCCCGCAGAAATGGCCACTGGTGAAAATATTAACTTTATGATTAAGTATGCAAAAGGTTTGGTCTGCGCACCGGTAGAAGAAGAAATAGCAGTGAGATTAGGGTTAAATCCAATGGTAGAAAGAAATACAGATAATCATGAAACTGCATTTACAGTGTCAATAGATCATAAGGATACAACAACAGGAATATCAGCATTTGAGAGAGCTCATACAATAAATGAACTTGTAACTGCAAAAGAAAAAGATGATTTTAGAAGACCAGGTCATGTATTTCCTTTAGTTGCTAAAAATGGCGGAGTTTTAGAAAGAAGAGGACATACAGAGGCTTCTGTTGACTTAGCTAAGCTTGCAGGATTTAAAGGTGCAGCAGCCATATGTGAAATAATAAATGATGATGGAACCATGGCTAGGCGTGATGACCTAATAAAATTTGCAAAAGAGCATAATTTAAAAATTATTACAATAGAAGACTTAGTTAAATATAGAACACAAGAACATTTCAGTGTAACGAAAGAAGTCGAAGCTGAATTACCAACTAAATATGGAGATTTTAAAGTATTAGCTTTTAGTGAAAAAAATTCTTCAAAGTGCCACTTGGCATTAATTAAAGGAGATATTAAGCATGAGGAACCTATGCTAGTACGAGTTCATTCTGAATGTTTAACAGGAGATGCTTTAGGATCAAAAAAATGTGACTGCGGTGAACAATATGCAGCAGCGATGGAGATGATAGCTAAAGAAGAGCAAGGTATACTTTTATATATGAGACAGGAAGGAAGAGGTATAGGGCTCTTAAATAAATTAAAGGCATATGCACTTCAGGATACAGGGTTAGATACGGTGGAAGCAAATTTAGCTTTAGGTTTTAGGGATGATATGAGAGATTATAAAATAAGTGCAGATATGCTTAAAATCCTTGGAGTAAACAGTGTTAAGCTGATTACCAATAATCCAGATAAAATAGAGGGACTTGAAAAAAACAACATTAAAGTAGTTGAAAGAGTTCCAATACAAATGCCATCAAATAGAAATGATGAATTTTATCTAAAAATAAAAAAGGAAAAGATGAATCATTTATTAGATTTATAAAATTTTAGTGCAAAAATAATTTAAAATAATGGAGGAAAAGATAATGAATATATTTGAAGGAAATTTAGTTTCACAAGGGTTAAAGTTTGGAATAGTTGTAGGGAGATTTAATGAATTTATTGGAGGAAAACTTTTAGAAGGTGCACTAGATGGTTTGAAAAGACACGGAGCAAGTGAAGAAGATATTGATATTGCATGGGTTCCAGGGGCCTTTGAAATTCCGCTTGTAGCAAAGAAGATGGCAAAGAACCCTAAATATGATGCAGTGATCTGTTTAGGAGCAGTAATAAAAGGCGCTACATCACATTATGATTATGTTTGTTCAGAAGTATCAAAAGGGATTGCTAATGTTTCTCTTGAAAGTGAAAAACCAGTAATATTTGGAGTACTTACAACAAATACTATAGAGCAGGCAATTGAGAGAGCAGGAACTAAAGCAGGAAACAAAGGTTATGAATGTGCAGTTTCGGCTATAGAAATGTCTAATCTGTTAAATAACATAAAATAAAACTTAAATACAATATAATTAAGGTCATGAGTTTATAGGTATTATCATGAATGCTCCAATAAAAGAGTATTCATAATAACATTAATAAACTCATGACTTTATATTTTTTAAATAGATTCGTGATTTATAGTATCTTTTGCTTCTGATAATTTTGATAGTTGGGCAGATAATTGAGAAAGAGTATCTTTTATACCTTTTATTGAATCATTTAAACTAGATACACTGCTGGCAACATAAGAATGCAATAATGAGATATCATCATTTACAGAACTCTTTAAGGCGTTAATCTCATTTTTTAGAAGCTCAGCTGAATCAGATGTTGTACTTGCTTTTGAATTTAGATTTTCAACAGAACTTTTTAGGGCGTCAATTTCAGTCTTTATTAGATTATTTAATATAGTCTCCATGGTTGAATTTGTTTGATCCAATAATTTCTCAATAGGAGATTTTAATAAATTTATATTATCATTTATATCTGAACTTACATTTTTCACAAGACCATCTAAATCAGATATATTTTGAGCATTTGAATTTTTTAGTTGAAGAAGATCACTATTTACAGAAGTCTTTAGATTTTCAATTTCAGTCTTTATAAGTTCATTTAAGTTAGAGCTTAAGTTGTTTGAAAAATCTGTATATGAATTTGTATGATCATCTATATAATTTTTTAATATGTCTGTGCCGTTATTTATGTTAGAAAAGTTTTCAGCAAATTTATTAATGGTAGGGACAATATCATTATCTAGTGCTGCTGAATTATTTTTTACATTGTCGGCAACAGCGCTAAAAGAATCTATTAAATTTGATAGGCTATGTTCTATTTTATCAAACTTAGAAGTTTGAGCATTTAATTTATTAATTATTTTATCTGAAAAGTTGTCTGTATCAAATTCATCACTAGGAGAAATATCTTCCTTTGGAGGTTTTTCATTTACTTCAATGTTGTAATTATCAGTATCACTATCGCTATTATTAGTAGTATCAGTATCAAAATCGATATTAAAGGATTTAGGGCTATTAGAAGAATCTTCATTATTAAGAAAATCTTTTATAACGACTAAATAAGGTGGATTTTCAGAGTTATTAGAATCAAATTGAACCATGTAAGATGGTTTTAAATTTAATGGTTCTAATACTATATTGTAAATATTAGTATAGGAATTCAAAGACTTTATGATGTTAGAAATATCAATTTTTATATATTTTTTAGTAGATTGGGCTGGAATATTTATATTCATTTGAGAGAGAGTATTTCCCTTCGGGCATGTAAGCCAATTTACAGTTGAAACGTTAAGGTCAGAGTCAGTACTATGAAGAGAAATACTAATAGTAAAATTATTATGTGCATAATGTAGATTTTCAAGAAATAAATATAAATATATTCTTTTAGAAGAATCAATGTCTGAATCTGGTATATAAAACTGCATTAATGATTTAAATACATTATAATTTTGAGATTTATTATTTATAGATCCAACAAGCAAAATTCCTTCATTGCTAAAATTAATATTAGGTTTAATATTGCATAAATAGGTTGTGGCGCTACACTTAACCTCTGTAAAATTTTCCATTAATTTTATCTCCTTATATTATATTTATTGATTATGTATATTTATGTAAGAATATATTTATGCATAATTCTGAAGATAAATTGAGTTGTACATCATACAATATAAACATAAACGTAGTTAAATAAAAAATATTTTATATAATTTTTTTGAGTCACAATTTCAAAATTTTTACATACGATGTAGTATGAATATTAAAGAAATTACGTTTGTTATAGTCTTTTTTAAGGAGGAGAATTTATGTCCATAAATTTTAAAAAATTTACACCACGTCCAGGCCTTGTAAATAAACAGGGGCGTTTACCGGATCCTTCTGAATTAGTTTGCGTTGAAATACCTAAAATTTTTGATCAATGCCTAATAAAACGATGTCTTGTATATTGTGAAGGTCCTGACACATGTACAACAGATTGTGAATTGAGAAGTAATCCATTGGAAAAACCTAAGAGATATATAGGAAGCAGAGATTTTAACGTACAGTTAATATCCGTCGATGAAACACCAATATGCGGGAAGCCAGGCTTCAAAAAAATAGTACTTTCGTACATGATTTCTTTCTATGCAGATTATATTGACTGCAATGGTGCAAATAAGAGTGAGTTGTTTGAAATCAATAGAACAGACGTAATAGGAAAATTCTATTGCCCTGATTCTATAGCTCAAATTTCAGCTAGTTTTATGCCGGTTCATAAAGCTCAAGATTTAGATTCTAGTATAATCAAGCTTGAAATGGTTGCAGATGCTTTAGCTGGTGAATTACTAGAGGATGAAGACTGCAATAGTGTTTTAGATATTACTTTGGGATATTATATTGTTGTAAAATGCGAACTTATAGTACAACTTTTAATTCCGGCTTATGACTATTGTCCAGTTCCAAAAGAACCATGTGGTGAGGAACCAGAAGAAGATCCATGTGAAAGATTTGAAAGGGCTCCAATTCCTAAGTTCTATCCAGATCAATGTTTAGATCCATTATTCCCAGATTGCGATGACAATTATACTGATCCAGATTATTCAGATGATGATAAGGACATAAAGTTTTAATTTCACTAAAAGTGCACAAATATGAGTATTTATTTATGCGTTTTGTTAGTTAAAAAATATTTTTACGGAATAGCTTGATATCTTTTAATATGTAGTATATGTTATTACATTGATACACATTATTATTTAATACAATGAAAACTGCGAAAAGTTCTTTGTATTATGAAAATTATCAATAGTATAATAAGTGAACTCTAGCATTTCAATCATTGTCCTTATTATTAATTTTTATTTTATTTAATTATAATTAGGATTTGTGAGGTTTGTTAGAGTTTTTTACTATTTAATTAGCGTAACGCATAAATTCCATAAGGAGTTTCAAATGATTTATTTAGATAATTCAGCTACATCGTTTCCTAAACCAACAGAAGTCTATGAAGAGACACTAAACTGCATGAAAAATTATGCTGCAAACCCAGGGCGGAGCGCCTATAAAATAGCTGTAAAAGCATCCGCAAAAATTATGGAGACAAGAGAAGAAATAAGCAAATTATTTAATATTCCTAGCCCTTTTAATTTAGTTTTTACAAGTAATGCAACAGAAGCATTAAACATAGGAATAAAAGGAGTTTTAAAAAGAGGCGATCATGTTATAAGCACAGTAATTGAACACAACTCTGTTTTAAGACCATTACATTCATTAAGTAAAGTGGGAATTGAAGTGAGTTTAGTTGGAGTTGATAAAGCAGGATATATTAATATTGATGATATTAATGATGAAATTAAGAAAAACACAAAAATGATAATAGTAAGTCATGTATCTAATGTACTTGGAAGTATTCAGGATATTAGAAATATAGGAATGCTTGCAAAGAAAAATGGAGTTGTATTTATGGTAGATGCATCTCAGAGTGTTGGAATTATACCAATTGACGTGGAAAAAGATAATATTGATATACTGGCATTTTCAGGCCATAAAGGATTACTTGGGCCCCAGGGCACAGGAGGTTTATTTATACGAGAAGGTATAAAACTAAAGAATTTCAAGGAAGGAGGTACAGGGAGTAATTCGCATTTTATGGTTCAGCCAAGCTTTATGCCAGATAAGTTTGAAAGTGGAACTTTAAATACACCAGGGATTTCAGGTCTTGGAGAAGGTATAAAATTTATTAAGAGAGTTGGAATAGAAAGTATAGAAAAACATGAAATGGAACTAACGTTGTATCTATTACATGAGATGAAAAAGCTTCCTTATATAAAATTATATGGAGAAAGCAGTGGAAAGAAAAGAGGTCCTGTTATTTCATTTAATATAAAGGGAGTGGATGCATCTATTGTTGGAGAAAAGTTAGATGATGAAGAAATAGCGGTAAGGACAGGATATCATTGTGCACCATTAATACACAAGGTGATAGGGACAGAATATGCTGGAACAGTGAGAGTTAGTCCGGGATATTTTAATACATTATATGATATAGAAAAACTTCTTACTGTAATCATGAGAATATATAAAGGCAAATAACCTAAGAAGAACTCTGGGTACATATATAATTATATATGTAATAAAAATTAGGATGTGAAAGTTATGAATTCTAATAATAAATCAGATATTCCTTATCAAATAGATAATCCTAGTGAGTCTGAAAGATATACAATGCTTAAATATATACTAAAAATGCATGATAGATTAGATGATTTTAGTGATATAGTTAATTCAATGAGTCCTCCTGAGGATATAAGTAATATTTGCCCCATAGGGGTAGCTAAAGATATAAAAGTAGCAGTAATTGGCGCTGGAGAAGCTGGACTCGCATCTGCTGTTGAACTAAGAAAAATAGGATGCAACATTACTTTATTTGAAGCGAGCCAAAGAGTAGGAGGGAGAGTATATACTCATTATTTTGATAGAAATAGAAAATATTTTGGTGAACTTGGACCAATGTGTGTGCCGATATCTCATGAAACTACCTGGCACTATATAAATCTTTTTAAACTTGATACGACACCTTTCGTGGATTATAATAGTAACGCTTTATTTTATGTTAGAAATGAACGTATGCTTAACGATATAAGTGGAGAAAATGTTAAAAATTCTATATATACTGAGTTTGATTTAAAGGAAGATGAAATGAAGAAAAACTGGAGAGAGTTCCAGGAAAGTATATGTAGAAAATATTTCAAATCTCTTCCAGTAGAATTAAAGAGGGAATTAATTCAAACAAAACCTGAATATTCTGATGAAATAGTTGAAATAGATAAAATGAATTATAGAAGCCTATATGAGAATGCAGGCCTTAGTCAAGATTTCATATCAATGCTTGGATATTTGGATGCTAGAAGACAGTTTTTTGATTTAAGTCTTACTGAAATGCTTCAAAAGTATTATACAGAAGATTTTCAATACACCTATCGAATTACAGATGGTATGATAAATTTGCCTCTTTCCTTGTATGAAGCATTGTGCGATAAAAATAATGAAGTATACAAAAATATTGGTAAAGAACGTTTAGGGAAAGTAGAAATAAAAATGGGCTTTCCTGTTAGTGGAATCTATGATTCATCTTCAAAAGATAAAGTTATTCTTAAATACATGGATTATATAAATAATAAAGAAACATCTGAAGAATTTGATTATGTAATATGTGCTATACCATTTTCAAGTTTAAGGAGAATGGAAATAAAACCTCTTATTACTAATAGAAAGATGCAGGCAATAAGTGAAATGAATTATGAAGCAGCCCACAAGATATATCTATATCTTACGGATAGATTTTGGGAAATGGGAAATGCACAAACACAAATAATAGGAGGAAACACTTATACGGATCTTCCACTAGTTTCAATTTCCTATCCTTCAGATCATGCAAAACCTATAGCTAATAAATATGGAAGATGGGCATTAAAACCTGGAACCAGTTATAAAGAAGCAGGTGTATTATTAGCTGGTTATAGCTGGGGACAGGAAGCAGAAAGAATTGGAAATGAAAATCCAGAATTATTACTTGATGATGTAATGAGATATGTAGAAAGAGTTCATGGTCTTTCTCGTAATTATCTTGATGATAAATTGATTGATTACAAATCATTAATTTGGTCAGATGTACAGTATATATGGACTGGAGGAGCATTATCAAAGCCAGGAGATAAAGTACTTTTCTCCTATGATGTAACAGTTCCAGAAATGGAAAGTAAATTGTTTTTTGCAGGAGAGCATATTTCGCAAAAACATGTTTCGCAGCAGGGAGCACTTCAAAGTGGAATGATTGCTGCAAATGAGGTGGCAAAACAGATAAAGGATAATCGTATTTAGAAAATAATTAAAAATTTATATAAAAATAGGACCTATATTTAGGTCCTTATTTAATGTTTCTTATTATAATATATATGCATTTAGTAATTACCATTTATTTAAGATATCTATAATATAATTAACTTCTTCAATAGTCATTCCGTGCCATAGAGGCAAGCTTAATACAGTATTTGAGAGAGTCTCGGCTACCTTGAAATCACCTGGTTTATATCCTAAATCGCTATATGCTTTTTGAAGATGAATAGGTATTGGGTAATGAATTAAAGTGTTAATTCCATTAGCATTTAAGTAACTTTGCAGTTCATCTCTAAATTCTGTCCTTATAGCAAAGACATGCCAGATGGACTTTTGAACAGAGTCTATATAAGGAAGAATTATTTTACTATTATTAATTTTTTCAAGATAAAGCTTAACTATTTTTTGCCTATCAGTATTCCATTTATCAAGATATTTAAGTTTAATTCTTAGAAATTCAGCCTGCATTTCATCAAGTCTGGAGTTTACGCCCTTATATTCATTATGATATTTAATTTCTGAACCATAATTTCGTATAGCTTTAACTTTTTTAGCTAAAGTAATATCACTAGTGAGAATAGCACCAGCATCTCCGAGCGCTCCTAGATTTTTTCCGGGATAAAAGCTAAAACCAGCTGCATCACCTAGGTTTCCAGCTCGCTTACCATTATATATAGCTCCATGAGCTTGAGCAGCATCTTCTATGAGCTTCAAGTTATGCTGCTTACAGATAAGTTTTATTTTATTAATTTCTGCTGGTCTGCCATATAAATGAACTGCAATAATAGCTTTTGTTTTTGAAGTAATAGCTTCTTCAATTTTATTTATATCAATATTAAAAGTTTTAATATCAGGATCTACTAAAACAACTTTAGCGCCAACATATGAAACTGCAAGAGCAGTAGCAATATACGTGTTACAAGGCACAATAACTTCATCACCTTCCCCAATATCATATCCTCTTAAAATAATAGAAAGAGAATCTAAGCCATTTCCACAGCTTATACAATAAAGTGCATTGCAGTAATTAGCAAATTCTTTTTCAAAAGCATCTACGCTATCACCTAAAATAAAAATATTTTTATCATATACTTTCTTAAAAGCAGCTAGAATTTCATTTCTTATTTCAGCATGCATTGGTTCAAGGTTTAAAAATGGTATTTTCATATAATCACTTCCTTGTATCTAGTTGCAGCTTCCTTCATATAAAAATCAATATTTCGTATATAGTCATTTTCATTATAATAATCAGATGCAAGTACTAGGAGAACTGCATCTTTACTAAAATCATACATTTCTCTCCAAACATATGGACCAATATATAATCCAACAGAAGAATTGTCCAATATAAATTCAGTTTCTTCTTTAGGGTTCTTTACCTTTATTTTTACAGAGCCGCTTACACATACGAGTACTTGATGGAGCTTTCTATGGGCATGAAAGCCTCTTGCTGTGTTTTGTGGAACGTTAGTAATATAATAAATTCGTTTTATATCAAAAGGGACATCAAGTAATCCTTCAATGGGAGTTAGATTTCCATAGTTGCTGTCTATACTCAAAAATTTAAACAGGGAACAATTATACATTTAGTCACCTCCATATTATACAAAATCTAGCTCATCTATATATTTTATGCTGATAATAAGAAAGTGTACTTAAAGCTTACATATAATAAATTTAAAAGTAAATTTCAGGCACATGGACTTGCTATTTATTTGATTGTATATTAGTAACATTAATTTAATAAAAAATTATTGAATGGTCTAGAATGGTGATAGAAAACATAAATTAGAAAGTATGATATATAGATAAATATTCGAGGAGAGGTATAATGTGGACTTAAAATCAGATATATTTAAAGATTTAAGTTATGAGAAATTTAAAGAACTAGCAAAAAGTGATAAGTTAAATAATATAGAAAAGGTTGGTTTTCCAATTGAATATAGACAGGATAAAGAGAAATTTATACTTGAGGATATAATAACTAAGCTTGGAATAGAAGATGGCAGAAATAAAACAATTTTAGATATTGGATGTGGATGCAGTAACTTAACTTTAATGTTAATAGAATACTGCAAGACAAATAAGCACAAGTTAATACTCATTGATTCAGAAGAAATGCTGAATAATCTTCCAGAATATGATTTTGTATTAAAAGTTAAAGGATATTATCCTAAATCCTGCGAAAAATTTATAGAAAATTATAAAGGAAAAATTGATTGTATTATAACTTACAGCGTAATTCAATATGTATTTAATGAACTAAGCATATTCGATTTCATTGATACATCATTAACGCTTTTAAAAGAGCTAGGAGTAATGCTTATTGGAGATATTCCTAATATATCGAAAAGAAAAAGATTTTTTGCATCTAAGGAGGGAATAAAATATCATCAGAATTTTACAGGCAGGAGGGAGCGGCCAATAGTAAAGTTTAACGATATTGAAGCAAAAAATATGGATGACTCGGTTGTAATGTCAATTATTCAAAGGTGTAGGTTAGCGGGATTTGATAGTTATATACTTCCTCAGGATAAAAAGCTTCCAATGGCAAACAGGAGAGAAGATATATTAATTATAAAACCTTAATTTAGGAGGATAAATAAATGGATAAAAATAAAAAATTAATAATTATTGGTGATAGCGCATTTGCGCAAATAGCATATGAATATTTTACTTATGATTCTGATTATGAGGTTGTAGCCTTTTCTGTTGAAAAAGATTATTTAAAAGATAAAGAAATGCTTGGATTACCAGTTATTCCTCTTGAAGATATAGAAAAGTTGTACGACCCAGAGAATCACTATGTTTTTGTTGCGACAGTCTATAAGAAATTAAATAGATTAAGGACGAGGTTAATGAAGGAATGTAAGAATAAAGGATATAAATTAGCGTCATATATTAGTTCACATGCTTTTGTATGGAAAAATGTAAAGATGGGAGAACACTGCTTTATATTTGAAAATAATGTGGTGCAGCCATTTGTTGAATTGGGGAATAATACTGTCTTATGGAGTGGAAATCATATTGGCCATCATTCAAGGTTTGGAGATAATTGCTTTGTAGCATCTCATGCAGTTGTATCCGGATTTTGCAATATAGGAGATAATTGTTTTATAGGGGTTAATGCAACGATAATAAATAATATTAATATAGGAAGTGACTGTATTATTGGAGCAGGTGCTTTAGTTTTAAAGGATATTGAGAGTGGTAAAATTGTAAAAGGTAAGGCATCTGATGTAGAATTTTTATCTGAAAGAACAAAGAATTCTTTAAAGGAATGATTTTATGAAATGGAATAAGCAAGGATTAATATTTTCACCTAAAGGTGAATTTGAGTGGATGCAAAGCTATGCACTCATTCCAACCGCAGATATTATAAGTAATGACACTGTAAGGATTTATTTTGCCACACTGGATAGAGAAATGTATGGGAGAATCGGTTATATTGATGTGGATATGTTAAACCTAAAAAATATAAAAAATATAAGTGAAAAGCCAGTATTAGATATAGGAAATATTGGTACCTTTGACGATTCTGGGGTTAATCCATCCTGCATCTTAACAGTGGATAACAAAAAATATTTATATTATTATGGGTGGCAAAGATGTGAAAGAGTACCTCATATGCTTTTTGCAGGTTTAGCCACAAGCGAAGATGGGGAGAATTTTACTAAAGCTTCCATGGTGCCTGTTCTTGATAGAACGAAAGAAGAACCGTATCTGCGTTCTGCAACCAGCATAATAGTAGAAGATAATATTTTTAAATGCTGGTATGTTTCTGCTATAAACTGGATTCTAGTAAATGATAAAAGCTATCCTAAATATGTTATAAAATATGCCTATTCATATGATGGAATTGAATGGATTAGTGAAAATCATACATGTATAAGCTTTAAGAATGAATATGAATATGGTTTTGGAAGACCATGGGTTGTAAAGGAAAATGATATGTATAAAATGTGGTATTCAATAAGAAGTACCAATGAACCATATAAAATTGGATTTGCAACATCAAAAAATGGGCTTGATTGGACAAGGCTAGATGAAGAAGCAGGAATTGAAAAATCGGAAAGTGGCTGGGATTCAGAAATGATTTGTTATCCTAATATAGTAAAATTCAATAATAAAACTTACATGTTTTATAATGGAAACAGGCATGGCAAGACAGGCTTTGGCTATGCAATTTTGGAGGCGTAATTATTTAATGGATTTAGAAGTGTATAGTGAAGATAAAAAAAGCATTTGGAATGAATTTGTAAGGAAAAGTAAAAACGCTACATTTCTTATTATGAGAGAATATATGGATTATCATAAAGATAGATTTACTGATATGTCTCTTATGTTTTACGACAATAAGAAAAATTTGATAGGCATACTTCCAGCAAATATAGAGGGTAATGAGCTTATAAGTCATGGAGGATTAACCTATGGTGGCTTTATATTAGATAAGAAAATGAAAACAACTACTATGTTAGAAATGTTTAATTTATTAATTGATTTTTGTAAAGGGAAAAATATTAAAACAGTGCTATATAAGCCTATTCCTTATATTTATCACGAAATTCCTTCACAGGAGGATTTATATGCATTATTTATAAATAATGCTAAACTCTATATTAGAAATATTTCATCTTCAATAAAATTAGGTAAAAAGAATGATTATGAAACCAGAAGGAAAAGACAGATAAATAAGGCCTTAAAAAATAATATAATTGTCTTAGAAACTAATGACTATGATAAATATTGGGTGATTTTAGAGCAGAATCTCATGGAAAAGCATGAATCAAGACCTGTTCATACAGTAAATGAAATTAAAAGTCTTGCTAGTATCTTTCCTAGCAATATAAAGTTGTTTTGTTCTTACAAAGATAATACTTTATTAGGCGGAGTAGTAGTTTATGAAAATAAGGAAAATGTTCATGTTCAATATATATCGGCATCAGAAGAGGGTAAAGCAATAGGTGCTTTAGATGTTATTTTTGATAAGTTAATTAATGAAATTTATAAGGACAAAGAATATTTTGATTTTGGTATATCAAATGAAAACAAGGGAAGATATTTAAATGAAGGATTAATAAATCAAAAGGAAGGTTTCGGTGCATCGGCTGTGGCATATGATCAATATATACTTTATTTATAAGATAAAATTACCTATCAATATAAATAATTTCAACAATTATTAGACTTAAGCTTATATCAAAACATTGAAGTTAGGCACTATCAAATAAATAACGAGTCCAAAATAGCCTTGCAAGTGGACTTGTTATTTATTTGATA